>CAYOZX010000001.1:0-40540 GCA_964408515.1 uncultured Acidobacteriaceae bacterium
TGCGGTCCCTCGAAAGTCCAATCGGTCCAAGAGAAACTCAGCGGATCGCCGAAATTGGCGTACACAACGGTAAAGACGATGCTCAACGTTCTTCATCGTAAAGGAAGGGTACGGCGCCGGTTGCGGGGCAGGGCCTATGACTATGCACCGGTCCTGACCAGAGAGAAGGCAGCAAGCAATGCCATTGGGGACATGATCGAGCGCTTGTTTGGCGGTTCAGTGGACGGCCTCCTCATGAGCCTCATCAAGAGCGAGCAACTCGATCCCAACAAGCTTCAGGAACTGAGCGGTTTGGTAGAGAAGCACAAGCGCGGCGTGGGAGGAAAAGTCCAATGATTCCGATTAAGGAGATCGTTGTCACATATGTGACGAATGCGCTCTGGATGACATGCGTCGTCGCGTTGGTAACATCTCTCCTAACGCAGGGACTGCGGCGTTGTCCTTCTTCGTATCGGCATATGTTGTGGGTGGCGGCCTTGCTGCTTGCCGTGGTGCTGCCCTTTGCGAGCGTGCGCGGACCTCGAAGCAATAACAGCGCAAGGCCTACATCTAGCGTTGCGGCGAGCACGGTTCAGACGGCAGAAACGGGGAAAGGTGACTCTTCCTCCTGGGCGATCTGGCGGCGCATGCGACATGCCGACCGACCATTGCAGTTCGGCCCGCTCCTGGTTGGGCTCGTGGCACTGGTCTACCTGGGATTCGTTCTCTATCGAGCAATCCGCCTCTGTCGCGGATGGTGGGAGCTGGGTACGTTGCTAGGTAGATCACGCGAGAAGCAGATATCGCCGGCAATGCGAGCTGTGGTCGAGCAATGCCACTTGCTGCTGGGCATGAAACCGGTTCCCATTCTGCTGTCGCTGGAAGGGAAAGGCCCCGCAACGTTGGGAATCCGCGATCCCGTGCTGGTATTGCCGGAATGGTTCTTGTCGCAAGCATCACGGGATGAGCTCTCTTCCACCCTGTGCCATGAGCTGGCGCACATACGCCGGCACGATTTCCTTTTGAATTTGGTTTACGAACTTTTGTTCTTGCCTATTTCATTTCATCCCGCCGCGGCTCTGTTCAAGAGCGGCATCGATCAGACGCGGGAATTGGCTTTTGATGAGATCGCCGCAGATAGTCTGTCCACGCGCACTCAATACGCGCGATCACTATTGAGCATCGCCCAGTCCATGGCCGCGAACCAGCGTCCGCCGGCAGTTGCATACGCGCTGGGACTATTCGACACCAACACCCTGGAGGATCGCATCATGAACATACTCGCAAAGTCCAATCGAATCCGCAAAACAAGGGCGCGAGCCTCAGCCCTTGCCACATTGGTTCTGTTACTTGTGACGTGTTTCGGAGTATCGGGTTTTTCTATTCAAGTCGCTCAGCCCACCACGGCAGGTGGCGATCTGCAGCGATTTGTTGGCACCTGGCAGGCAAAATTCAAGGGCAAGATCTTCCAGACGATAAACTTGGAGATAAAGCAGGGTAAACTGACCGGAACTGTCAGTCACGCCAACGTCGGTGTGGACCAAAGCGGGGAACTCACAGACGTGAAGGTTCTTGATGGCAGCGACGCTATCACGGAAGCTAAACTTACGGACGGGTTACTGCGGATCACTGAAGAGGATGCCATTCAATTTGAGATGAAGATGATTGGAGCCAATCAGGCGCAGATTCAAATAGTGATACCGCCGGCGGAAGCTAGCCAGGTTCCAACAGCGCCAAAGCCTTGGAAGTTGGAAAGGTCGAAGTCTGGCCAATAAAACGACGAACACCGCTCGCCCAGCCCGCATAGCCGAACTCCGGCGCGCGTTAACCTGTCATTCGCCAAAATCCTGTGCGGGCTGTTACAGACGACCGCGCGGGCACCCATAGAGATCCGTCGCGGAGATTGGGCCTGTCGTTGGACAAAATGCTGTGCGGCTCTGAAATCAACAACTTCCGAAATATCCTCAGCATGGTCCCCTGTTATGAATTCAATCCATGTTTGAGCTTGTGTGGACCTTCGCGGGCGTCTGCGTTCGCTTGTTTCGCTCACGACGGAACCTCATCATTGAGAATCTTGCCCTGCGTCAGCAACTCTCCGTGTTCAAACGCCGAAATTCCCGACCTCGCCTTGGCGTCACCGACAAGTTCTTCTGGGTGATTCTGCGCCGTTTCTGGTCTTCTTGGAAGAAAACTCTGATTGTGGTGTCGCCCGATACGGTCGTGCGCTGGCATCGTGCCGGCTTTCGGTTGTATTGGCGGTTCATTTCCAGGGTGCGTAAGCCGCTCGGGAGAAGGCCCGTGACCAAAGAGATTCGCGAACTGATCTTCAAGATGGCGACGGAAAATCCTACTTGGCGCGCTCCACGCATTCACGGCGAACTCCTCATGCTCGGGTTCGAGGTCTCCGAACGCAGTGTTTCCCGCTGGATGCGGCGTGCTCCACGAACGACCGAACCCGGGCAGCGCTGGCTCACCTTCTTGCGCAACCACCGCGAGGCCATGGCGGCGATGGACTTCTTCTCGGTGCCGACTGTAACCTTCAGCATGCTCTACGCCTTCTTCATCATCGGCCATGATCGACGACGAATTCTCCACTTCAATGTCACGCGCCATCCCACGAGTGCCTGGATCGTCCAGCAGTTGAGAGAAGCCTTTCCGTACCAACCGCACGCCAAGTTTCTCATTCTCGATCATGACGCCAAGTATGGCACTGAGGTTCCGGCCTCGGTCCGCTCCATGGGCATCGCGACGGTGAGAACGGCGGTCGGCTGCCCTTGGCAAAACGGTGTTGCCGAGCGCTGGATCGGCAGTTGCCGTCGCGATCTGCTCGATCATGTGATTGCCATCAATGAATCGCATCTCAAACGGCTGCTGGCGTCCTACGTCGGGTACTACCATCAAGATCGCACTCACTGCGGACTTGAAAAAGGCACTCCGGAATTACGAACGCGCTCTGTCGGGAGCGGAAATATCATTGCGTGGCCTCGCGTCGGAGGTATTCATCATCGTTACGAACGTGCCGGCTGATTCGGCCTCGTCACTGGCTCAGCTACTCGCTAAATCGGCACAACCACGCGCCCACTGTCGCGCCGACTCCTAACTTCATCTTGGGTCCCATCGGGATGGTCTTCTTCCACGGCACTTCTGCGAGCGAATCGCGAGATCGAGTGAAACTTCTTTGGTGCAATTCGCGATTCTTTGGCCACGTTTAGTTTTTTGGCGAATGACATCATCAAGGTTGGAGACCGAATCGGCAGCTGTGGCCGCAGGCAGCCTACTCGGGTGCGCGAACGCACCCAGAGCCATGGCACCGCCGGTGATGCGCATGAAATCGCGCCGGGTCCAAGCGGCGCGATCAGTTTTGTGCTGGCTCATCTGCTCGTCCTTGTATCACGTGTCTTAACTTTGCGAAATCACCCTCATCGGCGGAGTACTCTGGGCACCGCCGATTCACTGGTTGAGAGCTTCGACAAACTGAATTGTATCTTTACTGTTCCGTGGAAGGACTTCCGCCGGCAACGTCTCTCATTTAGAGACGCTGGCATCGTCAGCTTTCAGTCAAGCAACACGACGAAGCGATAACCGGAAAGGCAGGACTAAACAATTCGGATGGTTGCAGGCCCCCGCAACCAAGATTTTCTTTCCTTTCAGCAAGTTCTGCGAACCCCGCAACCATCCGAATTTACAATTCTTGCGTTTTGGATTGGGCGTCGAGGGGTTTGCAGCTCTTGCCTGCTCCTCAGGATTCAGAGCCTAGCGCCCGCCGGCAAACCGGCGCGTAGTTCCCATCTAGCACTTGATACGAGCAGAACATGCTGGGGTGAGCTAACGCTGTCCGAGCCAAAGGGCGTAATACGTGGCATTGCGCGATGACGTGTCCGGAACAGGATCAGACTACTGGAGAGTAAGTGTCATTGCCTTGAAATCGAACACCGCTTCGTGTGCTTGCTGCAGGAGATCGATGCCTAGGTTGCCATGGAAGAATTTGCTAGTCTCGCCGGTAGGCGTCAAGAGAACATTCGCTGGCTTGAGAACCACCGGAAACCCTCCGATGATGAAGCGCACCGATTCCAGAATAGCGGCATTCATGTTCTTGACGCTGCCCACCCCCTCCATTTTGTAAGAATCGGTCTTCTCGGAGTTGTGGATAAGCTCGGGAAAGGCGCTCGCAAAGGGCGGGAAGAGATCGGTATTTGTTGCTCCGGTATCCAGCACGAAGCTGAGGCTTCGATCGTTGAATTGGATCTGCGTGACCGGAGTGTTTCCGTCGAAGCAAAGGTTCGGGCGAGTTGCCCGTGCATTCGCCAGCTTTGAGCCGATCTTGAAGCTCTTGTCCGCTCCCCACACAAACTGTTCAAACGCCAACAGCACCGGGATACCAATCAGCCCGCGTGATCCCAACGGCCCGTCTTTAAACGGGGGCTGGTCATCGGGAAACACCAGGAATGCCACGTTGCGCAGAAGAATTGGACCAAAGGATAGTTGAGGAGCCACAGCAATTCTAAAATCGACTCGCGCGCCAGTGGAAACTTTCACCTTCGTGGCTACCGACCGAACCTGTAGACCAAAGCGTTTCGCTTCGGACTCGCTCAGAACTGAGAAGTTTGCGCCAGTATCAAACCAATAGGTTGCCTGCACACCGTTGAGCGAGAAGGGCAGCCCGCCCTCCTGAAGTTGGAGCGTAGTAGAGGGCATTCGCACGGTGTGTTGATCGGGGAATTCGCTGAACGCGGTGAGCAGAGGGAGGACATCGAGGGCATCGGAATCGTCAGCTTTTATCGCCAACACGGCGCTCACTTGCGCTAGAGCTTTCCGGTATTTTCCGTGGGTTAGATAAAGAGAGGCCAGACGTTTATGTGCCTCGGTCGCTTCATCGGACTTGGGGTGCGACTTGATGACAGCTCCGAGCTTCGCCTCACATCCGTGAATGTCATTGAACGCACACGCGACTACACCCTGATAGAACCGAGGAGTGCTCCTGCCTGCAACGGAGTCACGAAGCTCGAACCAGCGACGGCCATCAAAGAGCGATTTGAGATGTGCTTCATGCGCAGGTGCGCCAACGCAGAGAGGAGCGAGGAACAGGCAATACAATCCAGACAAAAGCAAATACCTAGTTCTGAGACTCCGCGGTGCCATCATTCACTCCAACGAAGCTGGATTCTAACGTGGAATCCGCATTTTGCTCAACCGCTTTGGCCGGGACATCCCGGCGATTTCAACTTGCCCTGCGGAGGTGATTGGCAGGATGGCTCCCGTGCTTTCAGCTACACGGGAACTACCGCTGGAATTCGCTTCGGTGCGGCGCCCGGCACCCACGGTTACCTGGTCCTCCGCGCCTCTGAGGAAGCAAACGTCGAACGAGTCTCCGGGGCTGCAAATCCGCAGATAGTTTCGGCGTAGCCCGTTATGCGGCTGGCCCCGATGGCAGCAGTGTTCAAGATCCAAGAACTGTGGAACAACCGCACTCAGGTGTTCGTATGTGACACTATGGATCGCGAAATGCTAGTGGGTGTGAAACAGTTAAACTGCCCGGAGTTCGAAAAACTTATGTTCCTCAGGCCAACCATCATCATCAGCCTCTGCGCTGCAAGCTGCTTCGCCCAGAGCGGCTCCATTCGAGCAGCAGACATGGAACGATATCTTCAACCGTACGTTCTGAGCAGGAATTTCTCCGGTGTAGCGCTGGTTTCGAGGAATGGGAACGTGCTGTTCCAGAGGGCCTACGGTTTTGCCGATCGTGAAAAGCGTGTTCGCAACACCACAGAAACGCGATTCCACATCGCGTCCGTTTCGATGCAGTTCACGGCGGCAGCGGTGCTGCGCCTGGTGGATGATAGGGCTTTCAAGCTTGACGAACGCGTGGGTAATCTTGTCCCGGGAGTCGAAGGCGCAGACAAAATCAGCGTCCGCGATCTGCTGACGCAACGCTCAGGGCTGGCGGATATTAATGCTCTCCCCGGTTACGACGAAGTGCTTCAGCATCATCAGACGGCTTCCAGTCTGGTGGCCAAGATTGAGGGCAAGCCCCTGCTTTTTGAACCGGGTACGAAATTTCTGCACGAAGAGCATTCTGCCTACAATCTTCTCGCCCTCATGGTCGAGAAGAAAACTCGTGCGCCGTTCGCCGCCGCCGTCGAAGAGCGGGTATTTCGTCCTGCGGGGTTGACTGCATCGGGTGTGGACGATGACTCGGTCAGCACGATGCTCAACATGGCCAAAGGCTATGAGCCAGAGGGTAGCGCTGGGCTGAAGCCGGCGCAAGCCATCCATTGGTCTGCCAAGACGGGGAATGGCTCCGCTTATACAACCGTTGGCGATGCCATGCGCTGGGTAGATACACTATTTCTGAGCGGATTCCTAAGTCCGGCATCCCGCGACTTAGTACTCGACACTTCCCCTCGGGTTGGCTACGGGTGGTTCCGAGGTCAGAACAAACGACTGGGGGAAACGGCTTACTATATGAATGGGCGAGCCCCGGGCTTTTCATCATTCATTCTTTATGCGCCCGGTTCCAAATTGACTGTGGTCGTTCTGAGCAACATTTACTCGTCCGCGACTTCAACTATCGGCTACGATCTCGCGGCCCTTGCACTCGGCCAGCGGTATCAATCGTTTCATCTGGCAAAGAATGCCACCGCGGCGCTCAGACGTTGTATTGGCACCTTTCAGTTTGGTCCGGACTTCTACCAGGCAAACGCGACAGTCAGCTTAGTCGCGCGTCGGCTGGAATTGGCCATGCGCTGGCCGTCCGGTGAAACTTCAGTGCTTCTTCCCCTGGGCAGTGACCGGTTCGTCGATCGGTCCTACTGGACAGAAGTTAAGCTTGAACGCGATGCATCGGGAGCGCCGGCGGCGCTGATCTACGACCAGTTTCGGGGAACAGCGCTTCATCAATAAGGATTTGCCAGGATCTGGGCGGGTCGCGGCTACACGTTCTCCCAAGCACGGCGAATCCCGCTGGCTCGGAGACTTTTCAAAGTTGCGCCCGTAGTTGGGTCTAAAATCCCCTGCAAAGGAGTACCTATGACCTCGCTCAGCAGGAACGCCAGAATCGCGGGACTCCTGTACCTCACACTCCTGACCGCACCCCTGCGCCTCCTCTACATTCCCGGGAAGCTATTTGTGGCCGGGAATGCGAGCGCGACGGCCAACAATATCGCCGCGCACGAGACTCTATTCCGCCTGGGCATTGTGAGCGATCTGTTCACCGCGACCATGGCCATTTTTCTCACCCTGGCCCTTTACAGGCTGTTCAAGGGGGTGGACGAAGGTTTGGCGCGGCTGGTGGTAATCCTGGGCGCATTGATGGTGACGCCCATTTACTTCCTCAACACTATCAATGACGCCGCGGCGTTACTGCTCGCGCGCGGGGCGGACTTCCTCTCGGCCTTCGAGAAGCCGCAGCGCGACGCCCTCGTCATGGTGTTCCTCCGCATGCATGGACAAGGGATACTTGCGAACGAGGTATTTTGGGGGCTCTGGCTGTTCCCCTTTGGCCTGCTGGTATACAGGTCACGGTTTCTTCCCCGCATGCTCGGCGTCTGGCTGATGCTCAACTGCTTCGCCTATCTGGCTACCAGCCTCACCGGCATATTGTGGCCGCAATACGAGCAGCAGGTCTCGAATTGGGTATTCCCGGTGATGTTCGGCGAGCTCGCCATGATGCTGTGGCTCATCATCATGGGTGCCAAAGAGCGGCAGCCCTTGGTGTCCGCTGCCTGATTCTATGGGATTAGCTGTGATGCTGACCCACACGAACTAGCTCTCTTGATCGATCCCGAACGGTCGGCGACCGAGATTGTCGACGGTTGCCCGAGTGTGAAGGCGGGCGACCACGACGCCGCAGCGACTGGACGCTCTTCGTTGCCGGCGCAGGAAATCCAGGTTGCTCAGTCACTGCCAGTGGAAGCTGCTACGATGCGGCCACGAAGGCGCAAGGTGAGAGGTAACACCCCTGCAATCGCCAACGCGACGGCCAGGACCGCAAAACCCGATCTGAACGAGTGGGTTCGGGCGGCCTGGAGTCCGACCAAGGCCGGCCCGAGAAAGCCTCCAAGCCCGGCCGCGATACAATTGATCGTGCCGGTAGCCATTGCCGCAGCAGAATCACAAAGAAATGTGGAGGGCATGGCCCAGAAGCTGGGCAAAAACGCGAGCAGGCTGGCAGCGGCGATGGAAAATAGCAGGAGAGAAGGGAGAGTTCCCCAACTCGCCACAGAGAGTACCAGCAAAGCAGTCGCCGCCACCCACAGCGGAATCGCCGTGTGCCAGCGTCGTTCGGCAGTGCGGTCGGAATGCCAGCCGTTCACCTGCATGGCCACGAACCCGAGCAGGTTAGGAAGGGCCACCAGGAGAGTTACCTTGAAATCGCTCAGGCCGGACAGGCGCTTGAGCATAGTGGGCAACCAGAAAGCGAGACCGTACGCGGACCCGTTCTGCAGGAAGTGCAGCCCGGTCAAGATGAGAACGTCGCGGTGGCGTATCGCCTCCCACACGGTGTAGGCGCGCACCGATTTCTTGGCCCGCTTCTCGTTCTCAAGTTGATTGATGACCCACTGCCGCTCCGCCGGGGGCAACCACTCAGCCTGATGCGGCCAGTCGGACAGATAAAACCAGGTCACAACCCCGAAAACCAGCGCGGGCAGGCCTTCCAGAATGAACAACCACTGCCAGCCTCGCACGCCAAACCAGTGGATACCCAGCAGCAATCCCGATATCGGCGAACCCACGGCGAGGGCTAAAGGAATGGCGGCCATGAAACCGGCCACCGCCTTGGCGCGATCTTCATAGACGAACCAGTGCGTCAGGTAGACGATGATTCCGGGAAAAAATCCCGCCTCCGCCAATCCCAGCAGGAACCGTGCGGTGTAGAACTGTCGTGGGGTGTGGATGAAAGCCATCCCGATGGTTACCATCCCCCAAGAGACCATAATGCGCGCCATCCAGCGGCGTGCGCTCCAGCGCTCAACGATGATGGTGCCGGGAATTTCCAAAATGACGTAGCCGAGGGAGAAAATGCCGGC
Organism: uncultured Acidobacteriaceae bacterium; assembly: GCA_964408515.1. GTDB lineage: Bacteria > Acidobacteriota > Terriglobia > Terriglobales > Acidobacteriaceae > CAYOZX01. The sequence goes on from CAYOZX010000001.1 coordinate 9,006, forward strand.
CCCGAACCCGATCACACGAAAGTCGAAGCCGAGATCGTGTGGCATTTGCAGGGCCGCGGTGGCAAGATTGTTTCGATCAAGGTAAGCAATGACGTAAAGCAGCAACACATACGGCAGAAGACGCAGGGCAATGCGGCGACGGGCGCGGTGGGCGACGTCGTCATTGGCGATAGCGGCCGTGGCAGACAAGTTCGTTTCTGCTGACATGGGGATGCGTTGGGCGGATAGCGCCCTACGAAGAATGACGCGATTATAGCCTGAGTTCCGTATACGCACGGGCCCCGGGAGCGACGGTCAGCTGTCACAAGAAGGACCCACCAACGAACCGTCTGCAACCGTCCGGGATGAACCTGTCAACTGGGACGCTGAAGCCGCGGTCGCGACGGCGAGGGACGGTAACGGGCAGGCAGCCCATCAAGGCTGAACGCCTGCAGAGGCAGGAATCGCGGTGCGTGCGGTGTTCTTGTAAACAATGCCTCCCTTCATCACAAACGCCACACGCCGAACAGCAGTAATGTCTTTCAACGGGTCTCCAGCGATGGCAATAATGTCCGCCTGCAGGCCGGGTGCCATGGAGCCGATCTGATCAGCCATGCCCAGGGCCTCGGCTCCCAGTGAGTTGGCGGAAACCAACGCCGCCATGGGTTCTACTCCACAATCACGTACACGGTCGATCAATTCCTCCGCGTTGCGGCCATGCGCTCCGGCCACCGCGTCCGAGCCGAAAACGATTTTCAGGCCAGGAACCTTCATGGCGCGTTTCATCAATTCGTGATTCATGGGCAGGATTTTCTCCATCGGCGCAAAGCCCTCAAGTGTACTTGGAAAGAAAGGTGTGCCGACATACCGGTTCTTGTAAAGGAGATAGGTTTCCAGCGTTAATCCTGCCTGCGGATCAAAATAGGTCCCTTTTTCAGCCATCAATTTCAGGTCTTCGTCGGCTGCTCCCAGGCCGTGCTCAATCTGTGTGCACCCGGCAAGCGTCGCGGCACGGACGGCATCTCTGTAAGCGTGCACGAGTGTGCGCAGACCTTGCTTCTTGGCTTCATCACAAGCCGCGTCCAACTGCTCCTGCGACAGCGTCTTCTCGCCCTTGAGCATGCCCGCCGACGCCATGATTTTGATCACGTCGGCGCCGGCTTCTTTCTTTGCCCGTACGTAGGCGCGAATTTCATCCGTCGTGCCGGTCTGTTCGCCTCGCCCGGAAAGCGCCTCGAGGGCTGTCAGTATGCGTGGGCCCGGGAGAAGGCCCATGGCGATGGCATCGCGCAAAGGGACATCGCCGGGCGAGCCCACGCTCTGAACGGTGGTGAAGCCCCCTATCAGCGTCAGCCATGCATTCGACGCCGCTTGATAGGCTGCTTCCTGGGTTGTTCCACCCGCGTTTGCATTTTTTCCATCTTTGTCAAAGGCCCATGTGATGTGCACGTGTGCGTCAATCCAGCCTGGCAACACAGTGAGGCCACGCAGGTCGTAGTCCACTGGGCTAGCCTTCGCATCAATGGTGACAATCCTCTTGCCCTCGATCACAATGCGAGTGTTGTGCAGGACATGGCCCTTGCCATCGAGCAAGGTACTTGCGGCAATCACAGTACGCTTGCTGGGCATAGACTCCTGCGCGGCACTGAGCCGTCTCAGGCTGCTGCCGCCAAGAATGCCGAGGACGCATAGAAATATCGCCGGGGATCGCAAGACCGGGTTCCTCCACTGAAATAGTGATTGCGCGAAGCCTCCATTTATACCCTGTGCCGGGATCGCCCGTGACGACGAATTGATCCGATTCGGTCGCAGCGTGCCCCAGCGTGCTGAGGAGCAGTTGGGCGAGCAAGTGTTCCAGAATCAATCCAATCGCGACTGCCGGAGCGCGACCGGTCAGAGCTCCTCTGCGCGCCAGGCTGAGGATTCCAGCCGTGACTGACATCAACTATCGTCGACCCACTTGGGGCACAGTTTCCTTGACTAATGGCTGGCCTCTGGTTATTCTTTTGCCCGCCAAGCCTGCTTCTCCAGCGGTGAGTTGCGGCTTTCGTTCTTCGGGAAGCATGGAACGAAATGGTCGGCGAGCTCAAGGTCAGCAGCGGCTTGTCCCACGCGAGCCCCCATAATCGAGTGGAAGCGGGAATATCCTTCGAGTAGTCCTCAATCTTGGTGGAAATGGCGGGAGGTGGGTCTTGTTGCTGAACAAGAGTGTTAGCCCGGTCGTCCTTTCTCTAATCATTTTGTTTTCCGCGGTGCCGTCTTCCAGCGGGCAGACGCAGCCCCCGAATCTTTTTTCCGTGGTGCCGTACTCGGCGGTGAGGCAGGGGGCGGTCGCCAGCGTTACCAGCTATCATGGAGACCCGTGCGCGCTGGACGCATCGACTCTCCCGCCCTGCGGCGCGCAACTGAACGATCCCAACAATTTTGAGTCGCTGAATTCCATCGTCAACCTCAGCAGCGCCCTCAACGCCAGCATCGCAACCGCTCTGGCGGTCATACCCTTGGCCTCCCCGGCTTCGGGGGTGATCACCAAGACGGATGTCTCCACCGGAGCAGAGCTCCCAGTCAGCAGTACGCTGGGTCCGATCTTTACCGAGCGCGCCGAGACCATCGGCAAGCACCGGTTCTACATCGGCATTTCTAACCAAGACTTCCATTTCACGCGCTTGAACGGCCAATCGATCAAAGCCCTGCGCGTGCTCGACCCGGGGGGAGTGCAGTCGAACATCCAATTCAACGGCCAGTTCGTTTCGACCTTCCCCACGACGATCGACGTCGGCATGAACGTTCGCCTGGCGCAAAATGTGGCGTTTCTGACCTACGGCGTCACTAACCGCTTCGACGTCTCGGTGGCGCTTCCCATCGTGCATGCCTCAATCTCATCGAACGCGGCCAACGGCCTGATTTATGTAGGAGACGGGTTCGGAGGCAACGGCGTCGGCAACTGCTGGTGCGTGGAAACGTTTACCCCCGCGTCTGAGCCGGGAAACGGAAGCGGGCTGATACTCTCACAGATCAATTTTGCCCAGGGCGCCAAGACCGGATTTGGGGACATGCTGCTCCGCTTTAAAGGAAACGTCCTCGAAAGACATACGGTCGCGCTGGCGGTAGGAACCGATGTGCGAGTGCCCACCGGGGATGAGAAGAACTTTCTGGGAACGGGTGCGGTGGCGGTGAAACCTTTTGCCGCACTGTCCCTGTACAGCAAGCCGTTCAGCAACGGCCTCGTCTTCTCGCCTCACTTCAACGTGGGATGGCAGTTCGCTGGCAAGAGTCTTCTGGGCGGAGGAATTACCGGCGCGTCACCGGTTACGCTGGCGAATGGGGCTGTCGGGTTTGGCCCTCCGTTCACCACGACCAAGGACTACCTGCCGGATATCTTTTCCTGGGCGGTGGGAACTGAAATCGCCTTCGGGCGGCACAATACCGTAGTCGCGGACATCCTGGGCAATCAGATCGGCTGGGTTCACGGAATCCAGAACATGACGAACGCGTCGGTGGCCAATGTTCCCTTTCCGCAGACCACCACGCAGCAAGCGCCGCTGGTTACGGCTACGGGGTTGGTCAGCGCCGGCCGCGTGTCCTTCGGGGAGTACAGCGGGGCCTTCGGTTACAAGGCGCGCATCGCCGGCAGCCTGGTAGCCACCTTTAACATTCTGATCCGCTTTGACAACAACGGCCTCACCGACCGTTTTGTGCCTCTCTACGGACTCAGCTATACGTTCTGAGCTGTTGCTCGCCGCCGCAGCGGCCGGCAGACAGCACTACTGCCCAAAGGGATCGCTGATCAGCCAGCGGTCCCCGCTCTTGTAGAGCGCAACCTTGACAGACTTCTGGTTCTGCTTGGTCTGCCCTCCGGGGACCGTAGTCTGAGAGATCAATTCACAGGGAATCTGTGCCGTGTCGCCTGTAATCGTGGGCTCTCCGTTGGCCAGCAGCTTGAGCACCACCTTGTATCCCGCGGGTGGGTGCAGGGCGTCGAGGTACTGGCTGGTCGCGCGCGGCCAAACCTCCTTCAACTCCTTCGGCTGCTGGGATTCGAAGGCAGCGTTGAACAAATCGAGCGGCTGCTGCAGGTTCTTCTTCTGCGCCTCGCGCAGGGTCATCTGGTCGAGGATCGCCTGCGCATCGGCGCGGTGAGGACTGTTCGGCCGCCGGCCAACAAAGGCGAGCACAGCGTTGCGATCTCTCTTGTCCACCTTAGTCCAGAGAAGATCATCAATCCGGCGGGAAGCTTCGTCCGAATGCTTGCCTGAGGGAAAACCGCCCAGGTATTGCTGCAACGCGGCGACGTCGTCGAGGTTGGTCTGGGTCCAGGCCAGTTCCTGCAACAGCGCTTGAGCTTCTCCGGCGTGCGTGCTGTTTGGATACTTGTTGACAAAGTTCCTGATGTCGGACTGCTGCGAGCTGGCCCGGGCTTTTGCCCAATCCTGGGCCTCTACCTGCCCCAGGCCGGCGCGGGCCTCGCCGGCATGCCTTCCGTTTGGCAACTTCTGGAGATAGGAGTTCAGTCCGGCGGTGTCGCGGGACGTGCGGCTCCACAGCAAGTCGTCTGCCTTCGCGGCAGCGAGGTCGTGATACTGACCGGAGGGGTAGCGATTAAGAAAATCATTGACGGCCGCCGCATCGTTGCTGTTCTCCACCGCCTGCCAGTCCAGACGGGCGATCTCGCCCTGGGCCTCGTCCGCGTGCTTGCCCTGCCGGTAGCGGTTCAGGTAGTCGCGAATCGCAGCCGCAGAGTTGCTGTGTTTTGCCTGCGCCCAGTAGAGATCGTCGAGCCGCGACTCGGCCTCCGTATGGTGAGTTCCAGCGGGATACCGCTGCAGGAAATTGTTGACATCTTGGGCGTTGCGGGAGTCCTTGACGCGAAGCCAGTCGGAATCCTCAGAGGCCACTGCGGGGCCGGTGGCTGATGATGTCGCAGCCTTAAAGTCGGGTCGCGACAGTTCCACCCGGCCACCGGCTGGAAACTGCCGCGTGATCGGCTTGGGCGGCTCATTCCGGGCGACGATTGCGACCTGGTGCTCGCCCGCCGGGACCTCGGCGGAGAAGGTTCCACGAGCGTTGGCTTTGCCCTTGAGTGTGCCGTCCACGAAGATTTGCGACCCGGCGGGGATGTCGCGAATCACGAGCTGCCCTGGTTTCTCGCGGACTGTTTGGGCCGACCCTGCCGCAGTCTGTCCCCGCTGGCCAGCCGGGAGCGGGATCATTGAGATTTCGATTGAGTTTGCGCCCTGGGCTGTGACCGCGATGGACTTTCGCGCGGTTTCATAGCCTTGCAGCTGGGCTTCGATCTCATAATCCCCGGGCGCCAGCCTGATGCTGCAGTTCGGTGTCTCGCAGGTCTGACCACTGTTGGCCACCCGAATCGACGCGCCTTCGGGCCTGGTCACCACGCTGACAATAACCTTCGGAGGCAGAGACTTGATCCACCAGATTCCGGCAACGACGGCCACCAGCAATGAAGCGGCGACGGCAATCGCAGCCATTGGAATCGGAGGCGCCTCGCGCCGTACCAGTTTCCTCGCGGGAAGCTGGACTGGCGCCGGAGTAGCGGCTTCCCTTTCGGCCACCGGGGCGGGTGGTTCCTCTGCCGCTTCAGGCGCGGGCTCCACCACCGGGCCCGTGAAAGTCTGGGTTAAGGCTGAGGTCGGGGCGGGCGGTACGGCGGCGAAGTCCTGAGTGAGTTCAACGTCCAGTTGGGTCTCCTGCTGGGCGCGGCGCAGTTCCTCCTGCCTTTTGGCTTCTGCCGCAGCACGAAGTCTCTCCGCTTCTTCGCGCCGGCGTTGCTCCTCCAGTTCCCGGCGCTGCAGCTCGCGCTGTCTCTCCGCTTCCTCCTGCCGGGCACGCTCCTGCTCGAGGAGGCTTTCTTCTATCTTTGCCTTAGCCCGCGTGAGCTGCGGCTCGTCGGAGAATGCTGCCAGGCCGCTTTCGAGATGCCGCAGCGCGTTTTCCAGGTCCCCGCGGTTCTGAGCCTGGCTGGCCTGGGAGAGATGGCCGGACACAATCTGTTGCTTCTTCCGTTCTTCCACGCGCTCGCGAAGGCTCTGCAAGAGCGCGGGATCGGGGCGCAGCGGCTCGCAGTCGAGCAGGATATGGGCATATTCCCATCCGGAATCAAGCGCCGGGTCGAAGGCACGCTGCAGTTGTGCGAGGGCGTCTTTCCGAACGACGGGATCATCGGGGGCGGCCTCACAGCTCTTTTTGAGAGAATCGAGACCCTTGTCCCACTGGCTTTTTGCGAATGCTTTTTCCGCGGAGGCAAGCAGCTTCTGCGCTTTGGCGCGGAGCTTGATCGCGGTTTGAATTCTTCCGCCCAGTTCCGCAAGGACCCGGTCTCCGGGAAACTGCTGTTCGCCCTGCTGCAACAGCGCGCCCGCCCGTTCGAGATCGCCGGTACCCAGGGCTGCTTCCAGTTCGCGTGCGTGGGCAGCCTTCCTGGCGGCAAGCTCCTCCTCCGACAACCGCCTCAGGCGGGCAATATTGCGATCGAGGTCTGGATGCTGGGGATAGATCGTGCGGACGGCGTCCCATCGTTTGAGCGCTTCGTCGTAGCGCTTCGCCTCTTCCTGGGACCGCGCCTCGTCTGACAGCTGGGTCACGCGAGCGTTGAGCTCGCGGACCTGGGTCAGCTCGAGTTCAAGAGTTGGGTCGTCAGGATACCGGGTCAAGGCGTCCTGGAGCGTTTGAGTGCGATAGTCCAGGGTCTCCTGCTCGGCACGTTCTTTCACCCGGCGCAGGAAGTCGGCTTTTTGGATCTGCTCCTTCTCGCGCCGCTCCTGTTCCTGAATCTTGCCGCGCAGGGTTTCCTGAAACTGCCGCAACCGGGAATCGGCGGGATATTGCAAAAGGCCGCCCGCAACCTCTTTCATGGCGGCTTGCAGGTCGCCCGCGGACTGCAGGCGCCGGGCGCGTTCAAGCCACTGGTTGACTTCGTCTTCGCGCTTGCGCTCAGAGATTCTTTCCCGTAGCGACGACGGCGACTGGTACGTCTCCTGCAGTTCCAGGGCCTCGGTTACCAGGGTCTCAGCTGCGTGCCAATCCTTTTCCACCGCCGCCTCGGCGCCCTGGGTGAAAGCTGTGAGCACCGCCTCGCGAACCGGAGGCTGGTTGCGGGCGGCGCCAAAGGCTTGCTTGAGGAGATCGGCGGCGCGGCCCCACAAGCCCTTCTGGAACAAGGTGCGGGCTTCGGCTACTTTGGATTGGGCCTCAGACCGGCGCTCCATCTCCTGGCCGACCAGGGTCTCGAGTTCTGACAGTTCCTGACCGCCGGGAAATTCGGTCAGAGTCTGCTGCAGCAGCTCGGCCGCGCCGGTGATTTCACCGGCGGCCACGTGGCGCTGAATCTCCTGCGCTCGCTGATGGGCCAAGCTCTGTGTGGCAAGGTGTTTTGCATTTTCGTAATCCGTCTGCAGGCCGGGAGCAGCGGCGGACAAATTCTGGGCCACGAGCGCCAGGCGGTCGAGGGCGGCGCGATACTGGACGGCATTCAAGAGCATGCGGGCTTCGCTGAGAGCTTTCTGCACCGCGGCGCTGGCCCCCGCCGACCGTTTCTCCTGGGCGAATAGGAGTTGATTTTCCAGTGCAGGCGTAGCGCCGTGAGCGCTGCGGCATTGCTCGAGCAGGGCGATGGCGCCAGGGTAGTCTTCGTTGGCGCACAAGGCTTGGGCTTCCTGCACCGCCTGCCCGATCCGGCCCTGGCGTTCGGCTTCCGTGACCGCAGTCTGCAGCAGGGCCTGGAACGCCTCCTTCCGGGCGAAGAAAGGGGGCTGCGCATTGAGGAGTTTCACCGCTTCGCCGGCCTTCAGCGATTCGATCAACTTGCCGGCGACAGCCAGGGCGGACTCGAACTTCTTCTCCTCCTCGCGGGCGGCATGGCGGGCCTCCCCGAGGAGGCTGATTAGTTCCTCATCGGGCACCTCGCGTAGAGTGGTCTCCAGCAACTGAATGGCGCGCTCGTATTCATGCTCTTCCAGGAAAGCGCGCGCCTGCTCGGCGGCCGCGTCCACCATCCGGCGGCGTTTCTCGGTGGCCGCGTCTTCGCGGGCAAACTGGAGCAGGTCGTCGATGTCTGCGGCATCGGGCAGCTCGGCTTTGGCGGCCTCCAGAATGCCGATGGCTTCCTCGTGACGCTTGCCTCGCAGGCTCTCCCTGGCCCGTTGCAGGTACTCGTTCTTGCGCTTCTCCAGGCGGTCGCGCTCCACGTTTTCGCGCACCACCAGGAGCAGAGACTGCAGGCGTGGTTCGCCCCCGATCTTTGCCAACGCGGCTTCCAGCCGCTCGACCAGTTCCTCGCCACGCCCCTGCTCCAGCAGGGAACTGGCCATGGCGAGCTGCTCATCGACAAATCGCTTGCGCTCGGCCGTCAGGCGCTGCTTTTCCGCCAGCGCTTTAAGCTTCAGAAGGCCGCGCTCCTGGGGGAAGGCGGCCAGGCCGGCGTCGGCTTTGCGGGTGGCGGTCTCGTAATCGTCGCGGTTGAGGGCATCTTCGATCTCGCGGTTGACGGCCTCCAGTTCCCTGCGCCGGCGTTCCTGTTCCTGGGCGGCGGCAGCCGCTTCCATCAAAGTGCGAACCTGCGGGGCGGAGGGATCCAGCGCGCGGGCCTGCTGCAGGAGTTCCAGGGCGGCGGTAAATTTACGGGCCGCGAGATCCCGGCGTGCCTGCTCGAGACAACTCTCCAGCTGCCGCTGTTTCACGCGCTCGGCCCAGTCGTTCTGGATGGTTCGCTGCAGCGCGCGCGCGTGGGTGTCATCGGGGGCGATTTCCAGGGCTTCCTCGATGGTCTGGCGGGCAAGATCCAGGTCGCCGACCTGGTGGGCAGATTCCGCCAGGCGCACGGCGCGCTGGAATTTCTGGGCGCGGAGTTCGGCGGCTTTTACCGTATCGCGCAGCCGCTGCAGTTCCGGATTCTGCCGGTCCAGAGCGATCGCTCTCTCCACGTGCTCGAGCGCAGTTTCAAAGTGCTCTTGCGCGAAAGCGTCCTCGGCCTGCAGCCGCAGATGCTGGATTTCCTCCGCGATCTCCTGTTTCTGGATCTTCTCCTGCAGCTCGCGCAGCAAGTGGGAAGCCTTGGTGTGATGACGGTCGATCTTCAGGATCTGCAGCACCTGCCCCTTGGCGCGATGCAGTTCATTGCTCTCGATCAGCTGGGTAGCTTCAGTGAGATAGCGGGTGATCAGCTCCTGCTTTAACTGGCTTTGCAGCTGGCCCAGCTCGAGGGCAAATTCCTCGGCGGAGGCATAGCGCTCATTGCGATCCTTGGCCAGAGCGCGATCGACAATCGTCTGCAGCTGCGGCGGGTACGCGGCCAGGAAGTCTTTCAGGGGCGGAGGCGGTTCGTTGATGATTTTCAGCAGGGTTGATGCTGTGCTTTCCCCTTCGAAGGGCAAAACATAGGTGAATAGCTGATACAGGACAACGCCGGTGGAAAAGATGTCAGTGCGGACGTCCACCTGCCTGCCGTTGACCTGCTCCGGCGACATGTAGCTGATGCTGCCGACAATCTGCCCGGTGCGAGTGACGTTGCGGTCCCCGAAATGGGCGATGCCGAAGTCCACAATCTTGACTCCGCCGCCGCTCAGAACCATGATGTTGGCGGGCTTGATGTCGCGGTGCACGATGCCGCGTCCGTGGGCATAGCTCAAGCCCTGGCAGATCGCGATCATGAGCTCGATTTTCTCCACCGTGCTGAGCTGCCGGCGGGACGAGATGATGGAATCCAGGCTCTCGCCGTCCAGGTATTCCATGACCAGGTAGGGATTTCCGCCCTGGTCGCCCAATTCAAAGACGGTGACGATGTTGGGGTGCTGCAGACTGGCGGTCGATTGCGCCTCCCGGTAGAAGCGCTTGAGCAGATCGGAGTTTTCGGCGAACTGCCCGGTCATCATTTTGATGGCCACCAGCCGGTCGAGGTAGGGATCGGAGCCCTTATAGACGATGCCCATGCCGCCGCGACCGATGACGTCGATCACGTCGTACTTTCCGATTTTGGCGGGTCGATTGACGGCCATAACCGGGTCCACCCCGCGGACCACCGGACTGAGACCCGAGTATGTGTACTCAGGGCTGAACGATCTTTCGACGGCTGCCGGACTCCTGGGGCTGTCGGCTCAGGCGGTTGGGAGAGCCGGCAGCGCCCGCCCTTCACGCCCGGCTGCGTGGGTCGGGGATATTGTGCATCGAACCGCCAGTAGCTGCAACTAAACCAAGCGCAGGCGCACAGAGCCGCCGTCGCAAGCGCCCAGGGACTCGCCCCCGGTTGCTAAGGGTAAACCTTCGGCTCCATCAGAACGACCGCTCCCGGCCGAAATCCAGTTGACATCAGGGCAGATTGCGACTACGATTCGACGACTAAAAAGTCCTCGCTGTCCGGTCCCCCAACCAAAATTGCCAAGCGGCCTTGCTCTCGCTTGGCGGCGTTTCTGCGATGGCCGAGCGGCTTTCCGAGTCAGCTTTCCGAGGTCAGCTTTCAGGGCTTGGCGGCACCTGCACCAGCCGCAAAGAGGAGCAGCACGAATGTTCCCGCGCAGCGCTGCAAGTCGTCCGAAACCGGAAGACTTTGGGCCGACGCCCGCCAGTGGTGACGTTACCAAGCTGATCGAAACTACACTTCCCTACTCCCACGCCATCGCCGCAGAAGTGATCCGGAAGCTGCCTCCCGACCTGGAAAAGAAAGACATTCAAGGGTGGGCTGAACTGGGACTGGTGGAAGCCGCCAATTCGTTCGACCCGGCGCGCGGCGTGCAGTTCAAGACCTTCGCCTACTACCGGATCAAGGGCGCTATTTATGACGGACTCCGTAAGATGGGCTGGTATCCGAAGGGCCAATACCGGCAAATGCGCTTCGAGATGGCGGCCAATGAATATCTGAAGGATGTCTCCGCCGGGCCCTTCGCCTCCGCTGCCGCCGAATCGCACTTGTTGAACCTGAAGGATTTAACCGCCAACGTTGCCACCTGCTACATGCTCTCTTTAGAAGGCTTGGCGCAGGAACCCGCCGATCTGCGGCGGGTTTCCGCCGAGGAGGCGGTGGTTCGCGCCGAGCAGGACCGGCACCTGAGGCGGACTCTGGCGCAGCTTCCGGCCACGAACCGCCAGATTCTGGAGCACTGCTATTTTCAGGGGCTGACGCTGGAGCAAATCGGCCGCAAGCTGGGGTTGTCCAAGTCGTGGGTCTGCCGGCTCCACGCCAAGTCGCTGGAAATGCTGCGCAAGAAACTCTCCCAGGCATCCACGGCGGGGCCGGGCCTGTCGCAGGCAACGTTTACAGGAACTATCCGATAAGGTGGATGTCATGGTGGACCCGATCGTCAGCAAGGCGCCGGTCAAGCCCACGCATTCCGCAGTGGAGGGAGAAACCGGCCCTCTAAAGACGAGCGAGTCCAAATTTGACAAAGTCCGTCTGCGGCTGCAGGAACAGCAGGCCCAGCAGCTTCAGATTCCGCCGGAAGTCAAGCAGGTCCCGCCGGAGCAGAAAAAAGTGCTGCAGGCTGACCTGTCGCGGCGGCTGGATAAGAGCAAAGGAGTCACGCCCCACCAGGTGTTCGGGGTCGACATGAAACGGGCCAGGGAGAGAGTCGAGCACCTGACCACCCGCGTCAATGCGCTGCCCAAGACCTCGGCGTTCGATCCCATCCGCACCCGGCTGACCAGTATTGATTCGCAGTACAAATCGGCGGGGCAACTCCTGGAGTCGCTCAAGAATGCCGACAATCCACGCGATCTGATGAAAATCCAGATGCAGATGTACCAGTTGACGGAGAATCTGGAACTGATGAGCAAAGTCGTGGACCAGGTGACTTCTGGCATGAAGTCGATTTTTCAGACGCAACTGTAGGCAGAACTGCTTCCACCGAGGATCGATTTGCGCGGACGACATCTTGCCAAGCCGATTGTGCTGCTGTCTCTGACCTTGTTTCTGAGCGCCTGCCTGAGGCATGAACTCCAGACCGGTCTGACCGAGCAAGGCGCCCAGGAAATCGTGGTCTTGCTGAACGAAAATGGCATCGACGCCTCGGCGGTCAAGGAGGCGAGCGAGAAGAAGGGCGAGGAGAAGTGGAGCGTCCTGATCCGGGGCGGAGACCAGAACCTGGCCCATGCCTGGCAGGTCTTGCAGGAAAACGGACTGCCGCGGGAGAAGGACAAGTCGCTGGAGGACGTTTTCGCCAACTCGGGGATGATTCCCACGGCGACGGAAGAGAAAGCCCGGCTGCTGATGGGAGTATCGGGCGAGATCAACCGCACGCTCAAGGCGGTGGCCGGGGTGGTGGACGCCAGGGTCCTGGTGGTCATGCCGGACAACAGTCCCCTGCTGGACAAGAGCGAGCGCGTCGCCCCCACGGCCTCGGTGCTGATCAAGTATCGCGGCAACGATCTGCCGCTGAGCGAAGAAGACGTGAGGAAGCTGGTGGCGCGGGCGGTGGAAGGGCTGCAGCCGGAGAATGTGGCCGTGGTGTACAAGAAAATTTCCATCCGGCAGGCGAGCGACCGCAACCTTATTCCCCAGCTCGGCAACCAGGAGTTTCTGGTGGCTTCGCTGGTTCTGTTGACCATCTCCAGCGTGGGATGCCTTGCCTTGATCGGCAAAAGCCGCTGGCAGAAGTCGAAGATCGAGAAGTTGGAGCAGCAGTTGCAAGCTGCGCAACGTCCCGCGCCGGCGCAGATTGCGGAGGCTCCGAAGAACGTCGCGAGGGTGAGTTGAACCTGGAAGTATTTTGCTACGTGGGGCTGTTACGATTTCCAGAGCAATTGAAGGCTTCCCTCCTTTTGCTGGCGGAAGGGCCAAGGGCGGAAGCGGAGACCTTCCTGGCAACCCTGAAAGATCTGCCCCGCACGGAGCTGCTGCGGAAATGGTCGCAGCTGCGCGAGCGCGAATGCGCGGCTTTACGGCGGAATGCGCGCGAGGGCACCGGCCTGGCGCTGGACGAACTGCCCCCCACAATTCGTCAGGGCTGCGTGACCTGGCTGCTCGATCAATATGACTGACAAGATCTTAAAAGCCGACGCCTTTCCGGAAAAAATTCTGGGTTCCTCACCCAAGGTGCTGAAGCGGGAAGCGTACGAGGCCTCGCGCGAGGCCCGGGACGTGGTCTCGCTGGCGCAGGAAAAAGCGCGGCAGATCATCGAAGATGCGGAACGGGAGCGGGACGCGATACAGGAAAAGGCCAGGCAGGAGGGATATGCCCAAGGGCTGGCCCAATGGAATCAGATTCTGGCGGGAACGGCGCAAAAGGCCGCCGACCTCACCAAGGTGTGGGAAGAAACCATGCTGCGGCTCTCCGTCCGGGTGGCCGAAAAGATCATCGGGGAACAGCTGAAACTCCAGCCGGAGACCATTATCGGGATTATTAGCGAAGTCCTGCAGGGTGTTCGCTTCGGAAAACATCTGACCATCCAGGTAAACGAAGAGGACGCGCCGGAGGTACGCTCCCGAGTCAACCGCCTGAAAGAATCGTTGAGCTTCAACAATGAGATTGAGATCGTTGCGTCCACTTCTGTCGCCCGCGGCGGCTGCCTCATCGAGAGCGAACTGGGGGTGGTGGACGCCCGCCTGGAAACCCAGTTGAAGTGCCTGGAAGACGTTTTGCTCCGCGACGTCTCCGGCGACTAGCACCACGACTAAAGCCATGGCCAGCCGGGTTGCCGATATTCGCACGTACTTGGACCGGATTGAGCGCGCGTCTCCGGTTCAGGTGCGGGGGCGGGTCAAAGAGGTGGTCGGGCTGGTGGTCCGGGCAGTGGTGCCGGACGCCTGGATCGGGGAGATATGCCTGATCCGCAATCCGCGCTCCCCCACGCCGCTCAAGGCGGAGGTGGTGGGCTTCCGGGACGGCGACGTCCTGCTGATGCCCCTGGGCGAACTGGTCAACATAGGCCCGCACAGCGAGGTGATCCCCACCGGGAACTGCCTCACGGTCAAGGTGGGGAATGGTCTGCTGGGCCGTGTACTGAACGGTCTGGGAGAGCCTATGGACGCCGAGTTCAAAGGCCCCTTGAACTGTGAAGAGGACTTCCCGGTGCTGGGCAGTCCGCCCGATCCTCTCAAGCGCCTGCGCGTGACCAAGCCGATCTCGCTGGGAGTGCGCGCCATCGACGCGGTCCTGACCGCGGGCGAAGGGCAGCGCATCGGGCTGTTCGCGGCCGCCGGCGGGGGCAAGAGCACGCTGCTGGGCATGATCGCGCGCAACACGGAGGCTGACGTCAACGTCATCACCCTGGTCGGCGAACGCGGCCGGGAAGTGCGCGATTTCATCGAGCAGGACCTGGGGCCGGAGGGAGTCAAGCGCTCGGTGATTGTCTGTGCGACTTCCAACGAGTCGTCGCTGGTACGGTTGAAAGCGGCGTATGTGGGCACCGCCATTGCGGAGTATTTTCGCAATAAAGGCCAGAAGGTCATCCTCATGATGGACTCGGTCACCCGCTTCGCCCGGGCTCAGCGCGAGATCGGTTTGGCCTGCGGAGAGCCGCCCGCCCGCGCGGGCTACACTCCCTCCGTGTTCGCGGAGCTGCCCAAGCTGCTGGAGCGCTCCGGCAATTCCGACAAGGGTTCGATCACGGCGCTGTATACCGTGCTGGTGGCGGGCGACGATATGAATGAGCCGGTGGCGGACGAGGTCCGCTCCATTCTGGACGGACACATCATCCTGTCGCGCGAACTGGCGGCGCGAAACCACTATCCCGCGATCAATATTCTGGAGAGCGCCAGCCGCGTGATGAGCGCGGTCACGGCGAAGGATCATCGCCAGTCGGCCGGGGCGATGCGCGACGCCCTGGCCACATACCGCAAGAATGAGGACCTCATCCTGCTCGGAGCCTACAAGCCCGGCAGCGATCAGAGAGTAGACAACGCGATGGCCCGGATTGATGAGATCAATTCGTTCCTGAAGCAGGCGACGGATGATAAGTCCAATTTCGCCGGGTCGGTGGAGCGGTTGAAGAAGATGTTCCCGGCGGGCGCGAACTGATTATGTCGCAGTTCACATACCGGTTGCAGCCGCTCCTGGAGCAGAAAGAGGAACTTCGCAAGCAGGCCGACCAGGAGGTGGCCCGCCAGGAGGAGGAGCTGCAGAAGCAGCTTTCGGTTCTGCAGGCTTTGCAGGGCCGGGTTCAGGAGCTGATCGAGAAAAGGACAGGATTGCGGCGGGATTTGATGGGGGGACCGGAACCGCAGAGCCCCCTCACCGGCGCGGAAGGGCGGGAACGCTCCGAGTTCGCGAAGGCACTGGGTTTGGACATACAGGAAGCGGAGAACAAGGTCAGCTCGCAACGCCTGGTGATCGTGGCATGCGAAGCCAGGCTGAATGAGGCCAAACAACACGCAGCCGAGGCACGGCGCGAGGTAGAGGTCCTGACCAAGCACCGGGAAAAGCAGGAAGAGCGTTTCCACCGCGAATTGCAGGCCAAAGAAGAGGTTGCGTTGGATGAGATCGGCAACGTCCTGTACGCAACCCGGAGGCGTTCGACATGAGAATCGACGATACAGGGGCACCGTCCACTGATTCCGGGGTGAAATCCAGCGATCGTGACAGCTCTCGGACCAGGGACAATGAGTCCTCGTTTTCCAAAGTCCTGGCGAAGAAGCGCGAGTCTGGCCAGGAAGGCGCTAAAGGCGGCAAGCCGGGTGAAGGCGATGTCGCCGGCATGATTCCCGGCCTGATGGGAGCACAGGGGTTGCTTGACCCGTCGCTGCAACCGGCGCCGGTCGAGGGCCAATCGACGGTCGTGGCAGTGCCGCCGGAACTGCAGCAACTGGTGCGGGAGATTTCCTCAGTCGTAAACGCAGAGGGAAATCAGCAGGTCAACATCGAGCTGAATTCGAATGTGCTGAAAGGACTGCAGATTCGCATCGAACGGCAGCGGGACGGGGCGATCGCGGTGCAATTTCAGAGTTCTTCAGCCGACGTCGCCCGGTTGCTGGCAAAAAACGTCGACGTGCTGTCCCAGGGCCTGGCCGAACGGGGGGTGAATGTGGCGAACATTCGTATAAACAGGGGCGAATCCTCCGCCATGTCGACTTTCAAACCGCGCTCCGCCTACAGTGGCGGGCAACAAGGCGGACGCCAGGGAGGCCGGCGGTAAGGGCCCACGCCATGCCTCCGGAGCTCCGTTCCCGCCCTGTCTCGTACCGGTTCGAAAACCTGTCCTCGCTCACTCACGCGCAAGTCCTTCTCTGGAACTGGTACATGCGCGTGGGACCTACCGGAACCGAGTGGGCCTCCTGGGTAGCGGATATTTTCGGACACCTGCTGGAGCGCCCCGCCGGACAGAAACTGCAACTGGCACAAACCCATCTGGTGGACGCCAATGCGGGCGAGAAGGTACTCAGCTTCGGATCCAAGCAGGAGCTGTTCCTGGGACGCAGTCCCGACAATGACATTGTCCTGCCCGCAAGTGCGATTGCGAACCGCCATGCCCGGGTAATCCTGAAGGAGGGCCGGCTGTACCTCGAGGATTTCGGCACCGCACTCGGGACCTATCACTGGGACAAGAAGATCCCACCCAACCAGCCCCAGGCCATGACCGACGGCGACCAATTCACCATCTTTCCTCACCGCTTTCGTGTTCTTCTGGAGCGCAGCTGGAGTCCGGAGACCGACTTTGCCCTTAGCGAATGCCGCGTGGCGCCTGCCAGCCGGACGGAGTTTCTGCAGACCTCGCCTGCCACCTGGCGCCTGTTCGTGCTGAGCGCCCATCCTGGCGGCCAGCAGGCGGTGCTGGAGTTGAGTCCGACCTTTCTGGCCCATTTGCAGGAGCGAATCCTGGTTCCGCTGGGGCTGGAGCGGAGCCCGAACCCGGCTCCGTCCGATGACGCGATGCTGGGCTTCATCGTGCTGGGTCTTCTGGAGCAGCTCAACCGGAAATTGCGGTTTCCCTTGCAGTTCTCGCTGGTGAGAGGCGCGAGAAAGAACCTGGCCGACACATCTCCAGGCATGACGTTGACTTTCGCGCTGGGCGTGGGCGGCGTGACCGGGCACGTCCGGCTGTTCGTCCCGCTCGATTTTCTCCTTCGGTCTCAGCCCGAGACGCCGCCTGAGGCGCCCGGAAAATATCCCGCCGGGCTGGCCTGGAGTCTCCCCGTGGCCGCTGGATTTGTCGATCTGTCTCCAGATGAGATTGCGCAGGTCGGGCTGGGGGACATTCTGGTGGCGCAGCACGATCCCATGTTGCTTTTTCCGAACGACTTCGGCAAAGGCTGGCGGATGACGCGGGAAGCAAGCAACTCCCGTGGTTTCGTGGTCGATAAATACTGCGAAAGGAGTGTCTCTGTGGAATCGGGTGGCGAGGCGCAAGCATCGACCCGGCCGGACATCCGATCGCTGCCCCTGCGGCTGCAGGTCATTCTGGCCGACAAGGAATTCTCTCTGGGCGAGATTCAATCGCTCGGCCCGGGGACCATCGTGGAACTGGAAGCGGGGAAATCAGATCCGGTGCGGCTGATGGTCAACGGCAAGATTCTGGGGGAGGGTGAACTGGTGGAAGTGGAGGGCAACCTCGCTGTCAAAGTGCTGCGCTGGCGCAGCGTCTGATCACCGGGCACTGCCGGCTATGACCCCAACGGATCCCCTCAGTTCGATGAGCAGCCCCACGCTTCAGTACATCGAGGTGCTGATCGCCCTTGCGGGCATCTTGCTGCTGGCCTACGCAACCCTCAAGCTGGGCCTGCCGCGCTTGCTGGGAATGCATGTGCCCAGCCGTGGTCCCATCAAGATTGTGGCCCGCTATCCTCTGGAACCCAGGAAGACCCTTTACCTGGTGCAAGCGGGCTCGCAACTTCTTCTGCTCGGCAGCTCGGAAAACCGGGTGCAATACCTGACCACGCTCACGGATGAGAACGCAGCCGGGATTTTGCAATCCGCCCAGGAAGAACGTCCACGGAAAGATTTTCGCGCCTTGCTGAACCGGTTTCCAGGATTCAGAGAAAGCTCCGTATGCGATCCGCCCACTGCTGCAGAGGAATGAAGCGCCTGCTTTGCCTGGGGATGCTGCTGTGGCCGCAGTTTGCCCACGCGCAGACCGGCAGCCAGATGGCGAATCCGGTGGTGATGGTGATCGTCCTCGGGGTGCTGTCCCTGGCGCCCTTCCTCATCATCATGCTGACTTCTTTCGTGAAAATCTCAGTCGTGCTCTCCATCCTGCGCAATGCCCTGGGAACCCAGCAGGTGCCTCCTAATCAGATCATCACCGGGCTGGCGTTTGTGCTCACGATTTTCATCATGGTGCCAGTCGCCCGTCAGATGTACAACGAGGCGGGAGTGGCCAACACCAAGGATATTTTCTCCGAAGCCAGCATTAAGAGCCTCTTCGAAGCCAGCAAGAAGGCGAAAGAGCCTCTGCGGCGATTCCTTTCCCAGCACAGCCATGTAAAAGACCGCGAACTGTTCATGGAGCTGGCGGTGCGGCTGGAACGCAACGCGGTCGCCAACCGGAAGCTGGGCGGACAGCCGGGCACGGCGCCAGCGCCTCCTGCGTCGCAATCCGCGCCGCAGGCCTCGGCCGTGCAAGGGACTTCCGCCGGCCAAGCGGGGGCAGCGCAAGCAGGGGTGGCAGCCCCACCCGCTCCCGCTCCGCCCCAGCCTGCAGACAATGTGGAAAAGCCTGATAAGGAAGATTTCCAGGTCCTGATCCCTGCGTTTGTGACCAGCCAGTTGAAAGAGGCATTCGAGGTTGGGTTCCTGCTGTTCGTTCCATTCATCGTCGTGGACATGGTGGTCGCCAACATCCTGCTGGCCATGGGAATGCAAATGCTGTCGCCCAGCGTGATCTCCCTGCCCTTCAAGATTCTGCTCTTTGTGGTGGTGGACGGCTGGTTCCTGATCGTTCGCGGCCTGGTGCTGAGCTACATGTGAGGAATGGGCGATGAGCGTTGAAGCGATCACGCGGGTGCTGCGGGAAGGGCTGCTGTTGATCCTGGTGCTGTCGGCCGGACCCATGCTGGCCAGCATGTTGATTGGCTTCGTGGTCAGCGTGGTGCAGGCCACGACCCAGATTCAAGAGCAGACTCTGAGCTACGTCCCCAAACTCGCCGGCGTGTTTGTCACCTTGGCCATCATGGGCCCATGGATTCTGTCCCAGACGGCTAAATTCACCGTGGCACTGTTCGAGAGTATCGCCACCGTGCGTTGAGGAAAATAGGGCCATGCTGGCCACGCTGCAAAAGATTCTGGCGAATCTCGGGATTCACACCGAGCTCTCGACGTTTCTTGTGCTGTTCGGCCTGATTTTCGCGCGTTTGGCTGCCGCCATTTCGCTCACCCCCTTCCTGGGCGGAAGCGCAGTCACTGGCCGCATCAAGGTTGGGTTGGCCATGGTGACCGCCATGCTGCTGTTCACCAGCGTGGCGCCGCCCGGCGTCGGCGACATGAATACTGTCAGGGTGATGGCCCTCCTGGCCAAGGAGGCGGCGATCGGCGCGATTCTAGGCTTCCTCTCGCAGATCGTTTTCCAGAGCATACAGATGGCGGGGGCGATGGTCGACTATGGCCGGGGCATGAGCCAGGCCACGTTTTTCGCACCCCAGTTGGAGAGCAATGTTTCCCTGCTCGGCCAGTTGCAGTTTCAGGCGGCGCTGGTGCTGTTTCTGGTCCTGAACGGCCACCTGTTCTTTCTGCGGGCGCTGGCCGCGAGTTTCCAGAGCGTACCTATTCTGGAATTCCCAGGATTTTCCGGCGGTACCCTGGCCGGCATGGAGCAGATGGCGCATTACACCAGCGACAGCCTGCGGATCGCGGTGCAGCTCAGCGCCCCTGCCCTGCTGGCCTTGTTTCTGGTGGACGTGAGCTTCGGGATCATAGGCAAGGTGGCCTCCGGCTTTCCGGTACACCACGAAAGCCAGCCGGTGAAGGCATTCCTGGGATTGGGCGTGATTCTGCTGGCCATGTCGTACATCCTGAACAGCATGCCAGGTTACTTCGGCGCCATGCTGGGGGAGATCGACCGCCTGATGCGGAATGTTCATTAGGTGCATTTGACTGACAGAGTGAGGTCTGGACGTGTCCGGAGAGAAGACAGAACAACCGACACCCAAACGGCTCCAGGATTCGCGCAAGAAGGGTGAGGTTTTCAAGAGCCGCGACTTCGCGCAGGCGTTGTTGTTCATGACCGCGGCGGCGGTTCTCGCCTCGGGCGGGCCGGCCTATGTTGCGGAACTGCGCAATCTGATGAAGGAATTCTTCACCCCCGTCGTGATGCAGGGAACCATGACGCAGAATGCCATGCTGAGCCGCCTGGGCTACGCCTGGTCCAAGTTTCTGCTGCTTTCCGCGCCCCTGCTGGCCGCGCTGGTTGTGGTGGGAGCGGCGGCCAACTTCATGCAGGTAAAGGCACTGTTTGCTCCCGAGGTCATCAAGCCGAAATTTGACAAGCTCAATCCCCTGAACGGTTTCAAGAACACTTTCTTCAGCTCCAAGACCTACCTTGAGCTGGCCAAGAGCCTGATCAAGTTTGCCGTGATCTTCTGGCTGCTTTACAGCGCCGTCAAGGGAAGCATGCGCGATATCGTTCACACCCCCGACCTGCGTATCGATCAGACTGCCGCCCTGGCCGCCAAGCTGATGTCCGGCATCCTGTTCAAAGCGGGGGCGGTTTTCGTCCTCCTGGGCGCGGCCGACTTCATGATTCAAAAGAAGATGTTCATGAAGAAGATGATGATGAGCAAAGAGGACGTGAAGCAGGAATTCAAGGAGCAGGAAGGCGATCCTCATGTAAAACACATGCGCCGCCACCTGTTTCAGCAGCTGATGCATGAAAGCGTGGCGCGGAACGTGCCCCGGGCGACGGTCGTGGTGGCCAATCCCACCCACGTGGCGGTGGCCCTGCGATACGACGAAGCCAGCATGCAGGCGCCTCAGGTAACAGCCAAAGGGCAGGACTCTATGGCGTTGAAAATCCTGGAGATCGCGCGCGAGCATCAGGTTCCGGTGGTGCGCAATATCGGGCTGGCGCACAGCCTCTACGACCTGGAAATCGGGCTGGAAGTCCCGGAAGACCTGTATGAAGCCGTAGCCGAGGTTTTGAACTTCGTGAGCCAGCTGGCGGCCGCGGAGGCATAGAAATAGAAACGGAAAGGACCATCATGAAGGTCGATTACATACTGCCGTCGTTGCAGCCGGAGACGCTGCCCGAACTGCCCACTCCGGGCGAATTGATGCCGTCGTTCCGGGACCAGCTCCGGGGGCAGCCGGTGCAGCTTCCGGTGAACTGGGAGCAGGAGCTGCGCCTGGACGCCAAGCCGTTCACCGGGACATATATCGGCCCCCCCCCCCGTCCCCAAACGCTGGAAATCCCCTGCGCCGAAACCGAACGCGCTCGCTGGCGCAATAGGCTGTATCGCCACGAGAGTGCACTCAGCACTTCCGGAACTTCAGCGGGCATATCGACACAACAGCCGGTGCGGGCGATGCTCAATCTACTGTTGGACATGCAGGATATGGAAGACGAAATCGTGGCCCAGAACGTGGCCGTGACGCGAGGTTGACCCATGCCAGAAGCAGGTTGGACCGCGGAAGAGGTTTACCTTCTATCGGACCGGGCCTATGCCCTTTACCGGCAGGGCCGCTACCGGGAAGCGGCGGTGATTTTGGAGGGCCTGACTGTTCTCGACCCGGCCAGTGCCTATTGCCGCACGGCCCTGGCAGCGGTGTGTATGGCATTGGGAGATGCGCCGCGCGCAGTCAGCGAGCTGACCCTGTTGCTCAGCCGGAATCCCTCGAATCACGAGGCCCGGGCACGGCGCTGCGAAGCCTACTGTGAGCTGCGGAATTGGCGGGAGGCCCGTCAGGACCTGGCGGTTCTGCGGCGGAACGGTGAAAGGCACCACATGCGGAGGCTGACCTGGCGCCTGGAAGCGGCGGGCGCGCCGCAGTAGCAACTTCTTTTGGGGGCATTCGATAACTGGTAGTGAGTACGGGCCCTGGGATCAGCAAGATCGGGACAGCGGTGATTTTCAGTGGCGCTCTTTTTTGGCCGGGAGCGCGCGCGATTCGCAAGTTCGCCAACGCCACTGCGGTCATAGAGGCCAACGACTAACGACAACGGAATCAGCGGCGTACTTTCAGAAACCTTGAAGGAGACAACATATGGGAGCAATTGGAGACGCAATCAGCCAAGGGATTAACACTGTGGAACACCTCGGCGCTGCGGCCGGGGAAGCACTCACCGGCAATTTCGGGGGAGCACTCAGCGATGTAGGGAAAGCGGCAACCAGTGGAGTAGGCGCCCTGGTGAACGGATTCATGGCCACCAATCCCGAATTGGGCTTGGTCAGCAGTTTGGCCGGCTCACTGGGCGGCATTCTGGGCCAGGCCGGCGGCTTCAACGTGGGCCAGGCGGGTGGGAGTCCGAGTCCGTTCGGTATCGGCAACCTGTTGCCTGGGGTCCTGCAAAATCCGCTGGGATCTCTGGGCGGATTATTGGGCAATCTGGGCGGATTGTTCGGCGGTGGCGGATCCGGCGGCGGCAGTGGCTTCCCCGGGATCGGCGGTGGTTCGGGCGGCGGTGGTGGTTCGGCGGGCGGCGGCGGCGACCTCGGGGACCTTTCCTCCAGGCTGCAGGGCAACCTCGCCCTACAGAAACAGGTTGACGCGATTGAAGAGGCCGCTGCAAGGGCAGCCGCCATTGAAAGCGCGGCGCATTCAACGAGCATGAACATTCTTTCGAAGATCAGCTGAGCACGAGCGTGAACAAGTTAAAGATCAGATAAGGAGGACAAGAGGATGGCAGGGCAAACAATGCAACCGGCCGAGGTGGCCAAGAGGCTCGTGGCCGGAGAAAAGCCAGCGACAGTGCTGGGCGTAACAGACACGCAGATTCAGGCGCTCGCGGCGCTCGGCTACAACCAATACACACAGGGCAGGCTGGAAGACGCGGAAGCCCTGTTCCGCGGGGTCTCGGCGCTCGACCCGGCGTCGTACTTCGGCTATGCCGGGCTGGGAGCGATCGCCCTGGCGAAGCGGCCGACCGACCTGAAGACGGCCTACGACAACCTGTCCAAGGCAGCCGAGTTGCGGCCGACGGACGCGACGGTTCAGGCCAACCTGGGCGAAGTATTGCTCCGGCAGGGCAAGGTGGATGAGGCTAAGGCACACCTGGAGAAGGCTTTCCAGCTTGATCCAGGCCACAATGACCCGGGAGCGAACCGCGCCCGCGCCATCGTAGGCGGACTCGACATGATCGTGAAAGAACTGCAGAGCCGTCTGGAAGCGAAAGGGCGACCCGTAGCAAAGGCCAGCTAGGAAACCCCGGTTTGCGCCGGGCGCGGTGGCTTAACATTGCGTCCGGCGCCGTTTAACTCCGCGGCGGCGCAATACGGCTGTCTGATGCCGGCGTTCGATCCTCGGGCGCCTGGCACCAGTTGCGTGCGTGGGAGAGTTCCGACCGAAACATGATTGCCGACATTCAGGCACAGTTCCTCGAAATCAAAAAAGAGATTCTGGGCGGGAACCTGTCCGGCGTGCTGACGCGCTTTGCCGACCTGATCCTGGTCAGCCTGGTGGCGGTCATGGTCGGGCTGATGATTGTTCCCCTCCCGACCTTCCTGCTCGACATTTTCCTGACCATCAACATCACTGTAGCGGTGACCATTCTGATGGTCTCGATTTATATCGCGAGCCCCACCCAGATTGCGTCTTTCCCCACCCTGTTGTTGATCACCACCCTTTACCGGCTGTCGCTGGATATTTCGGCGACCCGGCTGATTCTGTTGAAGGCCGACGCCGGCGAGGTCATTCGCTCGTTCGGCATGTTCGTGGTGAGCGGCAACTTCGTCGTGGGCGCGGTGATCTTCCTGATCATCACGCTGGTGCAGTTCATCGTCATCACCAAGGGTGCCGAGCGGGTGGCGGAGGTCTCGGCCCGCTTCACCCTGGATGCGATGCCGGGCAAGCAGATGAGTATCGACGCCGATCTGCGCGCCGGGATCATCGACTTCCAGCAGGCGCGCGTCAGGCGCGAAGGGCTCGCCCGCGAGAGCCAGTTCTACGGCGCCATGGACGGCGCCATGAAGTTCGTCAAGGGCGACGCCATCGCGGGCATCGTGATCACCCTGATCAACATCGTGGGCGGACTGATCATCGGCGTGGCCATGAACGACATGTCGGTCCTGGACGCGGTCCAGACTTACTCCATCCTGACCATCGGTAATGGCCTGGTTTCGCAGATTCCCGCGCTGCTGATCTCGATTTCCGCCGGCATGGTTGTGACCCGCGTAGCGTCGGAAAACAAGGACGCCAACCTGGGCAAGGACGTGGCCAGCCAGATTTTGGGCCAGCCGAAGGCGATTGCAGTGGCTTCGGGCCTGTTGACCATCATGGCCATTATTCCCGGGCTGCCTAAGATTCCGTTCTTCATCCTGGCGGCCCTGACGGGCTCTCTGGCTTATGGCCTGTTTCGCGCAGAAAAGATTCAGATCGAGGCGACGGAAAAATCTCACCAGGTGGCTGCGGCCAAGATCCAGGACCCGCAGCTCTCGCTCACCGTGCCGCTCGTCTTGCAGGCCAGCGAGGCGCTCACGCCCTTCGTCGACCTGGCGACCGAGTCCGGCAAGAAGTTTTATGAGCAACTGCTGACGGTGCGCAACGGACTGTACTACGAGTTGGGCGTGATCTTTCCGTCGCTGCAGGTCAAAGGAAACGCGCCGGGTGAACCGGGGAGCTATGCCATCTG
The DNA here is from genome assembly GCA_964408515.1 of uncultured Acidobacteriaceae bacterium. GTDB lineage: Bacteria > Acidobacteriota > Terriglobia > Terriglobales > Acidobacteriaceae > CAYOZX01. The sequence continues at coordinate 33,642 of CAYOZX010000001.1, forward strand.
GGCCAATGAGATACCGGTGGTCAATGGACTGATTCGCATGGATGCGGTGCTGGTCAGCGACTCGGCTGAAGCCATTGGGGTGTACGGATTCAAGGGCGAGACCACGACCAATCCGGCCACCGGCAAGCCGGCGGCGTGGATACCGCGGGCAGAGGCGGAGCGCGCCCGCGCCGTAGGCTACCAGGTCTGGGACACGCAGGAAGTACTTCTGCTGCACCTGGCGCACTATCTCAAAAAGAATGCAAAGGAATTTATCGGCGTGCAGGAAGTGCAGTCCATGGTGTCGGCGCTCAAGCAGTACTATCCGACGCTGGTCGACGAAACCGTGCCCAAGCCCGTCTCGCTGCAGACCCTGACCGACATTCTGCGCCGCCTGGTGGAGGAAGAGGTCTCGATCCGCGACTTGAAGGCCGTTCTCCAGATTCTGTGTGAGTGGGGGCGGGTGGAGCACGATACTTTGGCCCTGACCGAGCAGGTGCGCGCCGGGCTGAAGCGCAAGATTTGTTACCAGATTTCGCAGGGCCGCCCGTTGCTGTTCGTCTACCGGCTGGATCCGGAGTTTGAGGAGATGTTCCGCAACTCGATCCGGCAGAGCGCGGCCGGCGCTTACCTGGCCATGGACCCGGCTCACAGCCAGCAGGTAATGGAATCGGCGCGCCTGCAGATCGGAAATCTGCCGCCGGGGGCGCAGCGGCCAGTGATTGTCACCGACAGCGAAATCCGGCGCTTCGTGAAAAAGCTGCTCGACTTTGCGATTCCCGACGTCACGGTCCTGAGCTATGACCAGCTCACGCCACAAATCAACCTGCAACCCCTGGGGATGATTTCGCCGCTGGTGCAGAACCGGATTGCAAGCTAGGCGGGCACGGGGGCTAGCCGGAACGGATGTTGCCCGGGCGGGTGGCCAGGAGGTCGCGGAACAGGGATGCGAACTTTCTCTTGATGGTGAAGCCGGCGTCGACCAGGAGGCGGTGCGCGAAGCTGCGCTCCCGGACAAAGGTGGCGGTGAAGGGCGGCCGGTAATGCTGTTGTGAGAGGTGACGCAGCAAGGCGCAGGCTGCAGGCATCGAGGAATTGAGCGAGCGGATGTCCAGCAGGCTGGTAGTGGTGGCCTGCGTGTGAGCCACGGCATAGGCCTGCAGGGTATCGCCGGAGAAAGCGCCGAGAAACTCAAGAAAGGGCGCGGCGTGGCGGAGAAAGCTGGGGCGCTGGCACCAGTGAAACAGTTCGCCAGGCGGTAGCGCGAGGCGGGAAAGAAGTTCAAGGGGCACGGGGCGGATGGCAAAATCCGGGTCCAGGTCGGGCAGCCGTGGGGTTTCTGCTTGCATGTCCATGAGACCGCTGTCGGGCAGGGCCTGAATGAAGCGATAGCGGCGCACGGGACGGTCAGGGACCGAGTCTCCATGCAGCGCGATGTAGCCGTGATCGCGCAGCTTGCGGCAGCTGAGGTCAAACAGGGTGAGGGAGATGCGGCTGGCCCGGAACTGGGGAAGTGCGCCCCAGTAGATGGTGTAGGCGTCGCGCGCTTCCGGATCGGTGCAGTTGACGATGAGCGAGGCGGGTTCGCCACTGACGTAACCCAGCAGGGTGTGTTCGAAAGAGACGTTCCAGTAGCGGGCGAAGTTGAGAAAGCCGAACATGTCGAGGTGCCACTCGTAAGACATGCCGCGGGAAGATTCGTTCATGATCCGAATGGCGTCGGGAAGATTTTGCAGGGTGAGCGGGCAGGGATCCCCGGGCATGGGAAGGCGATGATACTACAGGGAGATTCGGGAAGAGGAGGAGGTGTGGGACGATGAGAAGCGCAGCGAAAGTACCACGGCCGGCGGAGGGAGAAAGAGACGACGCCGGCTGGCGCCAATTTCCGGAGTTTGAGGCTCTGCTGGCTGCCGAACCGCCCGCGCCCCTGCTGGCGAAGGTGGAGAAGACCTGCCGGCGGCTGAACGACATAGCCCAGTCCGGATCGGCGGCAGACCAGGCTCGCGCCAAATCGGCTATGACCGCTTACGGGCGCTCGCTGGACCTGTTGCGCATACTGAGCGAGATGAGGGACAAAGCCGTGGAGGCGGAGATAGCAACAAAGCCGGCAAAACCCCGATAATCTGAACAGGAGGCGAGTCCCATGTCACAAGTGAATAGCGGGATACGCCTAGCCTCGACGACGCCTGCCAGCTACAGCATGGACCAGATTCTGCAGGCGACGCAACCGGTGAAGCAGCCGGGCAGATTCCGGCAGCTTCTGGGTTCGATCGTCGGCGGCGTGGGCAACATCTTTGCTCCCGGACTGGGTGGAATCATCGGCGGGGCGATCTCAGGCGGGTTCGGCGGGCTGGGCGGCATCGGCTCGACCGGGCTGATCAACGACTCCATGCAGTTCCTGCAGCTGCAGAAGCAGCTGGCGGCGGACCAGGAGGCGTTTGAGACCGCATCGGCCGTGGTCAAGTCGCGTCACGACGCCGCCATGGCGGCAATCCGCAACATCAACTAGGCGGTGGCGAAAACAGACAGGAGCTGGAGATGGCAGAGAAATGGAGCGTCGCTCCCTCCAAAGAGGAGCTGGCATTTCTGGTGGAAGCCGGGATCATCTACCGCGAAGCCAAGAATTTCCAGGCCGCGCGCGAGGTGTTCACCGGGGTAAGAGAACTTTGTCCCAAGCACGAGCTCCCGGAGATTCTGCTGGGCACGGTCGACTTCCAGCAGGGAAAGTTCGATGACGCCGAAGCTCATTACCGCAAGGCCCTGGAGCTCAACCCGCGCAGCGCCTTCGCGTATGCCCATCTCGGAGAGGCCTTCCTGTTCCGCAAGGACAAGGACGCTGCGCGCACACACTTGAAGACCGCACTCAAGCTGGACCCGTTGGGGGACTTCGGTAAGATGGCGCGCCGCCTGATGGAGCTGGCCGACCATGTGAACTTTGTGTGAGTTAGGCGCACCATGGCCAACGAGATTAAGCCGCCAGGAACCTTCGGCCCTTTCATGGTTCCTGGCGACGACAAGCCCGCCGAATCGAAGCTCGAAACCAGCTTTGCCGAGACGGCAGGCAAAGCGCAGTTGGGTTCCACAGAACCGGCGCAGCCCGGTCTCAAGTCGGTGGCCCAGTTCAGCAAAGGCGAATTACAGGACCCGGAACGGCTCGATCACATGGTGCGTGCTTCGGTGTCGGAGCTGATTGATGCGGCACAAAATGTGACCGGCCCGTTGTCCGGTCCGGAGAAGAGTTCGCTCCTCGAGTTCCTTTCCGGCGATCCCACTTTCCGGCGCCAGGTTGAGAATTACCTGCGAAAGGTGTTGGCCTAGCCTATGGATGTTCTGCTTTCCATCCGCTCAAAAACTGACGGCTCGACGCGGGAGGTCAAGTGTCCGATCGGGGACGGGCTGGCGGTGGGACGCGGCGCGGAAGAAGGCGTACTCCTGGACGGCCCCGATCTCTCCCGCGAGCACTTTGTCCTGACCACGGATGGCGTCCAGCTCTACGTTACCGACCTGAGCAGCAACGGAACCTGGCTCAATGGGAATCGTCTGCAGCGATCTTCGAGAACTCCGGTGCGCGGAGAAGATTCCGTCGAAGTACCGGGATACGTTGTTAAGGTCAGACCGGCCGGAGAGCCGGAAAAGACCGGGGAAGCGGTCCTCGCGCCGGTCCCGACGCCCATCGCGGAATCCGGTCGTCTTGCTCCACCGCTTCCGGCCAGGCCTTCAGGCAACCCGGTGTCCCGCTTTGTGGGTGGCTTCAGCTTCATGGAGAAATTTCTCTTCCTCATCGGGCTGGGCGGGCTGGCTCTGTTGCTCACTTACATTGCATCCTGAACCCGGTCGAGGCGAGTCGCGCCCGCGGAAGTTTCTGCCTGGAAAACACCTCGCAACGGAAGCCTGGAAACAATCGACTCAAAACCTCTGAGTGAGGCGGGTCACGACGGAAACCACGGTTTGCCAGAGGTCACGGGGGAGGTTCGGATCCTGCCAGAGCATGTATCCCACCCAACCCAGGGTCAGGAGCAGAACCAGGAATAGGAACAGATTTGTCCAGCTGGCCTTGCGCGGGCTGGAAGCTCCTGCGGCGGATCTCTTGACCGCGGCCGCGGGACGCTGAAGCACCACGGTCTTGTTGGCGCGCTGGGCCACGTTGCGGAGGCGGGTCAGAATCTCGTTGAGGTCGGTGGTCCGCTTCTCCACGTGCTTCTCCATCATCCCTTCCAGCAGGTCCGACAGGGCTGTGGGACAGTCCGGCAGCAGCGACTTCAGCGGTTGAGCCTTCGATCCCAGGTCGGCATGCCAGCGCATCCAGTCGATATCACTGCGCTGGTCCGGAAAGGCCTGTTCAAACAGTTTGCGTCCCAGCAGAATTTCGTAAAACATCACCCCCAGCGCGTATACATTGGCCGCCGGAAGGTTGGAATCGCTGCCGCCTTTTTCCAGGAACATCTCCGGCGCGGCATAGCGGGGATTGCCCATCACGGTGGTGGCCGCGGCCGCGGAAGCAGGCACGGTCCGAATCGTGGCCTTGCCGAGGAGATCGAACTTGATGTTCTGGGGGATGAGCGCATCATTCCGGCCCTTGGCCTCATACATGGCAATCAGGGCCCGGACCGTCGCCACAAAAGCGGGCACTACCTGATCAAGGTCGGGAGGATTGTCCTTCAAGTAGCCGGCGAGATTTTCTGGCTGTTTGCCGAGTATTTGCTCCAGGCGAGCCGCTACCTGCGGCGTCACGTTGGCCGGGGCGGGACTCGGGCCGGGCGCAGGACTTGGCACCGGGGCAGGACGGGCCTTGATCTCTATCTTGGGCGCCGGCTTCAACTCCGAAGCGAGGGCGCCCTGGCTGGGGGCAGGAGGGGGCGGAGACGCCGCGCGGAATGATGACGGCGGAGCCGGTAGCGGCACGGGTTTCGGCGGCTCTTTCGGCCGAGAGCCGAGGCCAGAGTCTGCGGCCAAAACGGAGGGCGCCGACCGGAAGGCAGCGATGGTCTCATGGGAGACGCGGCCGCTCCGATGGGCCTCGTCAGCGGAGGCCGCAGAGGCGAAAGCGCGCCGAATGGCATCGCTGAAGGCGCGGGCGGTCGCGTACCGCGCTTCAGCAGACTTGGCCAGGGCAGCAGCGCACACTTCGTCGAAACGATCGGGCACTGCGGGATTGACCTGGGAAGGCGGCCGCTCCTTCTCATCGCTGACGCGACGAATCAGATCCTGCCCCTGCCCGGCGAAAGGATGGGCTCCGGTAAGGAGTTCATAGAAGATCGCGCCGGCGGAAAAAATGTCGCTACGCCGATCTAGCGGCAGCTTCTTCAATTGTTCCGGTGACATGTAGCTGGAGACTTGCTCACCGATTCTGGCGATCCCGAAATTGATGATCCGGAGCTGGCCTTTACCGGTCAGGAGCAGGTTGGAGGGCTTGATCGCGCCATGAGCGATGCCCATCCCGTGGGCGTAGTCGAGAGCATCCAGAAGCTGCCCGGAGAGGTTCACTGCATCGGGCACCGGCACCCGGAAGCGTTCTTTCAGATGCCAGCCGCTCGCCTCTTCCATCACGATGTAGAGCAGGCCGGCGTCCTCCCCGCAGCCGTACACCTGGACAATCCCCGGATGCTGCAGGGAACTTGCCTCCCGTGCGCCACGCTGGAACTGCAGAGAAGACCCGTGGCGCTCAAAAACATCCTTGGGAACGGCCTTGAGCACCACGCCTGACTGGGAGGAAGCATCAACGCCCTTGTAGATTCGCCACACGGGTCCAACTGCGACGGTTGCAGTTATTTCATATTTTCCGAGCCGCTTGGGTTGGGGCGTGGAGCTGTGCATGGGCTGAGGCCGCTATAGCTTCCTCGCTGAAACGGCGCGTGGCGCATGCAGCCGCGGGAGATCGCAGAGCGGCCGCCGCTAAATCATTGCCAACAACGCGCCAAGTCGCCCAATGTTACCCGAGCCGACCTCTCAGGGGAAGTACCCGGTGGAACCCAGGCCTGGCTCTTGTGCCTCCAATGCCGAGCCCGGTGGTACCTCCATCTCCGCTGCCAAGGACACGGAGGGTAGGTGAAGAGAATTGACAATTCGTACCCGCGTGTAACTTCGTCGCCCTGTTGGTTGTGGACCTCGGCGGACTTCGGCGGGAGCGAGTGTAGGGGATCAGGACGATCTTACAGATCGCTGCCGTACACGGGAATCGCGGCCCCGTTTACGTCCTTCCCCGCATCACCGGCAAGCCAGGTAATCAGACTCGCGACGGCGGCGGGCTGAACCCACTTGGAGAAGTCGGCGTTGGGCATGGCCTTCCGGTTGGCGGGAGTGTCCATGGTGCCGGGCAAGATGACATTGGCGGTCAGCCCTGTATCTCGGTTCTCCAACGCCGCAGTCCGAACGAGGGAAACCATGGCGGCCTTGGAAGCGCTGTAAGCGCCGACGCGGGCTCCAGGCTCGAGCGCGGCCCGGCTGCCGATGGCGATAATGCGCCCGCCGTTCTTCTTTCTCAGAATCGGGATGGCCGCACGCAGCAGATAAAACGTGCTGTTCAGATTCAAGTCCAGCATGCGCTGAAAGGTAGAGTCGTCAGTCTCGGCGATGGTTTGACCGCCGGCGAAACCTCCCACTGTGTGCACCAGTACATCGAGCGCGGAGAAGCGATTTCCCACTTCAGCCAGCAGGGCCTGCGCTCCCGCCGGAGTCGAAATCTCCCCCGCCAGCGCGATGAAGTTGGGAGCGGCGAAATCGGATTGATTGATTTTCCGCGACGTGCCGATGACCGTCGCGCCCGCGTCAAGAAAAGCTCGGGTCACATACGCTCCCAGGCCGCCGCTGGCGCCGGTCACAAGAACCACTTTGCCTGTCATCTGCGCTCCTGTTCCTTATTGCCATGCGATTCGGATCACAGTGAAAAGTTACGCCAGGAACGCGGAGCGCGCCACTGACCC
>CAYOZX010000002.1:0-525 GCA_964408515.1 uncultured Acidobacteriaceae bacterium
CCTCTCCGATGTGCTGCGCGGGGAAAATCCTATCACCGCCGCCGTGTTCAACGATCGTTTTGCCGAAGCGCCGCGCGCTCTCGCCAACGTCGAATTCCGCCGAGTCACGCGTCTTCAGGAGCTATCGGCCGAGAGCTTTGACTATGTGGTGGGAACCGCGATTCTCTGCCATGACCAGTTTCCCCAGAACCTGGCTGCACTCTACCGCCTGCTGAAACCCGGCGGCCAGCTGTTATTCTTCGAGGCCAACCACTGGAACCCGCAGGTGTTCGTCAAGAACCATGCCCGTTTCATCGGGCGCTGGTGCGGTCTCGCGCCCTGCCAGGTCGGCATGCGGCGTTACCGGCTGATGAAGGCCGCCTCCCACCAGGGATTCACCAACCTGGAAATCATCCCTTATGCCATCATTAACGCCGCCAAGCCTCCGGCCCTGGTGCCCCTGCTGCATTCCGGGCCTCTATGTATGGACCAGACGCCGACCACCCGGATCCAAAGCCTGGTCAAGAAAAGCCTCGCCGACATCAA
>CAYOZX010000002.1:535-38707 GCA_964408515.1 uncultured Acidobacteriaceae bacterium
ACCGGGCGGTCGAGCTACACCACCCTGGCGCGGGTCAACCTCGAAATTCAGCGGGGCGAGTTCGTGCGCATCATCGGCCACTCCGGCTGCGGCAAGTCCACCCTGCTCAACCTCATCGCCGGTCTGATCCAACCGACCTCGGGCAGTGTGACCTTTGAGGGCGCCCCGATCCTTGGCCCTGGTCCGGACCGGGGTGTGTGGTTTCAGCCTCCGGCCCTGTTGCCCGTGCTGCAGTCCGGCGCTTTTGTGATGGAGCATACGCCGCTCATCCGGGAGCTTTGCGGGACACTCTACATCTGGGGTAAGAAACCGGGCGACGAGGCGGTGCGGCGGCCGCGCGTGAACCTGGCCCGGCATCGCTCACTGTTTGACTCTGTGTCGGTGGTCGCGCCCTGCTTCAATGAGGAGATGAACATCGCCCCTCTGGTGGACGCGCTGCTCCAGATGTATGGCGACTACATTCACGAAATCATCATCGTCAACGACAACAGTACTGACCGCACCGGCGACATGGCGCGCGCCCTCGCGCAGCGCGAACCGCGCGTGCGAGTTCTGGAGCGAACGCCGCCCGGCGGCGTGGGACGCGCCCTGCGGGACGGCTATGCGGCCGCGACCGGGCGCTACATCCTTACCCTGGACAGCGACTTCGTGCACATTGTTCCGGAGCTTCGCGATCTGTTCGACGCAGTCGCCGCCGGACATGATGGCGCCATCGGCAGTCGCTTCTCCCACGATTCTGTGCTGATGAACTACCCGTTCTTCAAGATTTTTTGCAACCGCAGCTTTCACCTGCTGGTCAACCTGTTTCTCCCTTGCCGCATCCGGGACATTTCTAATAACTTGAAGCTATATCGCAGCGAAATCCTGAAGAACCTCGAAATTGAACAGGACCACTTCGCGGCCAACGTCGAAACCGGGCTGAAACCGATCCTTTCCGGCTACGACATTTGTGAGGTGCCCATCTCCTGGATCAACCGCACTCTGGAGATGGGCAGTTCGTCATTCCGGATCGTGAAGATTGCGCCCCACTATTTTTCGGAATTCGTCAAGATCGTATGGCAGACCTGGCGCGGACGGCGCACTTTTGTGAAGAAAAAGGTCGCCGTGCTGGGAAAGCCGGCCGAGCCCACCGCCAACCGGTCGGTGAGTTGAGGGAGCATGACTGCGACCCGCGCTACCGCGAGCATTCAGCCTCCGCCGCCGGCCGCACCGGCGGCCTGCTGCCCGGTCTGCGGCGGGAACGATCTTTCTACGTATAGCGACGGCGCCGATGCGACCCTGACAGCGGCCGATCTGGGTTCTTCGCGCCAGAGTGTGGCGCACGGACGCATTCTGCGCTGCCGGACGTGCCGTTTTGGATTCCGCCAGTCGCGCCCCAGCGAGGCAGAGTTGGCGGGCCTTTACCGCGATCTTGATCCCACAGTCTATGAACGCGAAGCCTACGGCCGGACCCGGATCGCGCGTCGCCATCTTAAGATCGTCGAACGCTTCGCCCGGCCTGGAACTCTGCTCGATGCCGGCTGCGCCTCGGGAGCTTTCCTCCGCTGCGCCGCCGATGCTGGTTGGAAGATCACAGGCGTCGAGCCTTCTGAGGTCTTGTCCGCCAAGGCTCAACAAACGCTCGCCGGACGCGGACTGGTGCTGTGTGCTCCCTTGCAGCGCGCCAATCTGCGGCCTTCGTCTTTCACCGCGATCACGCTATGGGATGTGCTGGAGCATGTTCCGGACCCGCGCGCATTTCTCGAGCACTGCGCGGCCCTGCTTAAGCCCGGGGGACACCTGTTTGTGAATGTACCCGACCTGGATAGCCTCCAGGCGCGCCTTCTGGGCCAGCGTTGGCCTCTGCTTCTGGCCGAGCACCTCAACTATTTCAATCGCTCCAGCCTCAAGCTTTGCGCAGAGATGGCCGGTCTGCGGTGGGTGAGTTGCGGGCGGAGGCGGGCAGCATTCTCTCTGGACTACGTGCTCTACCGCCTGGCCCAACACTCGATTCCCGGCGCGGCGCTGGCTTATCGCACGATCGGAAAAACTTTCGCGGGCGCCTGCTGTGTCCCGGCGTTCCTGGGCGAGACCTACGCCGTTTTCATCCGTCCGGCCCACAGTCTGGCCTGAGCCCGACCGAGATGAGCGAAGCGCGCCGGTATCGCGGAAAACGACTGGTGATCGCCGCTGCTATCCTCCTGGTGGTGGCTGCGGTCGCGCGCGTGCTGCAAACTTATCCTCTCACCGCTCAGGCATTTGACGAACCCTGCCATGTTTCCGCCGCCATGGAGCTGCTGGACAGGCGTACCTACACCCTCGACCCGTTCAACACGCCGCTGGCCCGCATTGCCATTGGCCTTCCCCTCTATCTTGCCGGAGAACGCTATCCCCAGATTTCCCCCAACGACCCCGGCGCCAGAAACTACAACTACGTCGGCAACAGGATTCTCTATCACGACGGGCGCTACCGCCGGAACCTGGCCCTTGCGCGATCGGGTGTTCTGGTCTTTCTCGTGCTGTCGGCCGGCTTGGTCTTTCTCTGGACTCGCCGCGAATTCGGCGACCCCGCCGCCCTGATCGCGCCGGGGTTGTTCACCACCCTGCCGCCGATTTTGGCTTTCTCAGGTATAGCTTATAGCGATATGGCGGCTGCCTTTGCCCAACCGGCTGCCCTGCTGGCTTTCACTGCATGGCTCGCCAGGCCGTCCGCGAAATCTTGCTTCTGGCTCGGCTTGACTGCGGGCCTCGCTCTGCTGGCGAAATTCACCACCCTGCTCTATCTCCCTGCCGGCGCTGCCGCGATTGTGCTGTGCAAATGGTTCAGTGTCCGTAACACGTCATCAGCCGAATCGGTGAACCATTCCCGTATGCTGCGACAGGCGACCGTGGCCGGGTTGCTTGCCATGGTTGTGGTCTGGGGCGGATACGCTTTCTCGATGGGCCGCGTCCAGGAAAGCATGCAACTTACAACCCAGACGATGCCATCGTTTCAACACCTGCCCGCCCCCCTGCGCCAGGTGGCGCGCAGGGTCGTTCTCGCCAATCCCCAAGTCCCCGCTCCCGGCCTGTTCCGCGGCCTAGTCTCCGCCTACGTCTTCAACCAGGAAGGACCGCCGTCGTATTTCCGCGGCCACATCCGGAAGGGTGGCTGGTGGTACTTCTTCCTCGTGGACCTCGCGCTCAAATCTCCTTTGCCCTTTCTGCTTTTGAGCCTGCTGGGGTTCGCCGCTCTCCCCGGACTGGCCCGGGAGAAAGGATGGACCGCTGTTGCGCCCGGCGCCTCGGCGATCGCGATTCTGCTGGCCACGACCACGATCAAGGTGTACTACGGCATTCGCCACGTGATCGCGCTCTTTCCTCTCTTGTCGGTCGTGGCCGCCTGCGGCGCCGTGTTTCTCTGGCAGGCCAAGGGAACCTGGCGCCACGCGGCCCGGGTTCTGCTGGGCGGATTGCTGCTCTGGCAGGCCATTTCCAGCATCGCCGCCCGTCAGGACTACATCGCCTACTTCAACGAACTCGCGGGACGTGACCCCAGCCGCATCTTCGTTGCCGGATGCGATCTCGACTGCGGTCAGGACCTGTTCCGGCTGGCCCAGGCAGCGCGCGAACGCCGCATCTCCAAGCTAACCGTGGCGGTCTGGAGCAGCGCCGACATGGAACAGTCCGCCCTGCCCTCTTTTACCGTCCCGCAACCGTTTGTGCCCGCCACGGGCTGGATCGCCGTCAGCCTTCGCGCCCTCCGCATGGGCGAATTTCTGCACACTTCGTACCCGCCCGGCGCCTTCGCCTGGCTGGATGCCTACCAGCCCGTGGAGCGCATCGGAAAGACGATCCTGCTGTACTACATTCCCCTCGACGGGAATTCCGGTGCGGCCCCGGTGACTCACAACCAGCGACAACCCTCGGTCGCGCCTGCCGTCCCGGCTCCACATGCGAGCATTTTGCCGGGACCAGATTCTGTGGCAGACTCCTTGGGGCACGTAGCCAAACATGTTCGGATCAATTGAAGCGGGCGGGACGAAGTTCGTCTGCGGTGTAGGCACCGGGCCGAACGATCTCAAGACCATTCAGTTCCCCACCACCTCGCCGGAACCGACACTCGGCGCCGCCATTGCCTTTCTCCGCCAACAATCCGACGGTGAACTGCTGGCCGTTGGCATCGGCTCATTCGGACCGGTTGATCTGCATCCCGCTTCCGCGACCTTTGGCTACATCACCTCGACGCCCAAGCCCGGCTGGCAAAACTGCAACCTTGCCGGGGCGGTGCGCGAAGCCCTGGGCGTGCCCGTCGGGTTTGATACCGATGTCGCTGCCGCCGCCCTGGGAGAAGCCCGCTGGGGCGCGGCCCAGGATCTGTCCGACTCCCTTTATCTCACCGTCGGCACCGGTATCGGCGGAGGCGCGATCATCAACGATCGCGTGCTCCACGGCCTGGTGCATCCCGAGATGGGGCACATCCTGGTTCCACACGATCTGGCCAAAGATCCCTATCGCGGCTGCTGCCCCTTCCACGGAGACTGCCTCGAAGGACTGGCGTCCGGCCCGGCGATTCAGGCCCGATGGGGAAAGCCGGCGCCGGAGTTGCCGCTCGATCACCCCGCATGGGATCTGGAGGCGCACTACCTCGCCTATGGGTTGGCCAACTGGGTGCTCACCCTTTCACCTCGGCGCATCGTGCTGGGCGGAGGCGTCCTGCGGCAGGCGCAGCTCTTTGGTCGCATCCGCAAAGAGCTGGTGACTCTGCTCAACGGCTACGTGCGCGCCACCGAGCTGACCCGCGATCTCGATCAGTATGTGGTTCCTCCCCTGCTCGGCGACCGGGCGGGAGTGCTTGGCGGTTTGGTGCTGGCGGAACAGGTCTACTCACGTCTCGACTGAGACGGACTTGCCGCGCGCCTCATTCCGGTTCCCTTCCCCACCGCGGGAAAACTCAGGTCGCCGAGGCCACCTGCACCACGGCCTCCTCGGCCGAGCGCACGCAATCCGACACGCCGATACCGCGATAGGCGTTTCCGGCCAGAGCCAGCCCGGGTAACTGGCTCCGCACTTTGTCAATTTCCGCGAGACGTTCCAGGTGACCGACGCGGTATTGCGCCATGGCCGCCGTCCACCGGTAGATTCGAGAAAAGAGCGGTTCAGCCGTGATCCCGAGGATTCGGCGCAGCTCGGCGCGCACCATGCCCAAAATCTCTTCGTCCGCGAGCTGCAGGATGCCTTCATCACGCGTGCCGCCGAGAAAGCAGCGCAGCAGAGCCCGGTCGCCGGGAACGCGATGGGGAAATTTGTTATGCACGAAAGTCGCGGCCAGCAGGCGGCTGCCTTCCTTGCGCGGTATCAGCAGGCCGAATCCGCCGGGCAGCGCAGCCCGCACCGCCTCGTCGAAACCGAGGGCTACGGTCAGCGAGGAGGAGTATGAAATGGCCCTGAGCGTAGCCGCCAGCTCCGGGCTGGCTATCTCGAGGAGCGCTGCCGCTACGGGGGCCGTTGTAGCGACGATCACAGCGTCCACGTGATCCGACGCATAGCCTGCGGAAATCACCCACCCGTGGTCCTGCGGCTGCACCGCCTGCACTTCAGACTTGGCTCGCAAGGCGGTGGGATCGAGCCTGGTTAGAATCGCATCCGTCAGTTGCTGCATCCCCTCCTTCAGTGAGGTGAAAATTGGCGTCGGCCGGGACTCCGCGCTCTTGGTCGCCTTCACCGCCGCCATCATCCCGCGTCCCAGGCTTCCATACTGCGCTTCCATCTCCACCAGGCGCGGCAAAACGGCCCGCGCGCTGAGATCCGCGGCCTCGCCCCCGTAGACGCCCGCCAGCAGCGGGTCTGCCAGCCGCTCCACCATCTCGGCGCCGTAGTGGCGTTCCACCAGGGAAGCGACGCTTTCGTCGCCATCACGCGAACGTGGGGCTTGAAACCATTCCCGCGCCATCCTCAGCCTGGTTCCCGTGGAAAACAGCGGCGAGAGCAGCGCCGACTTGAGCTTGGTTGGAACCATGAAAACCAGGCCATCGGGCAGCGAGGTCAGGCGGCCCTTGACCAGAATATAGGTCCGGCGGCCGGCGTCATTGGAGCCAATCAGTTGATCGCCCAGCCCAAGGCGTCGGCAGAGATTGGCGGCCCACGGCTTTTCGGTGAGAAAAGAATCCGGCCCGGCTTCTACCAGGCAGCCATCCACCGCTTCCGTCATTAGCACTCCCCCGAAGCGCGGGCTGGCCTCGTACAGGACATACCCCAACGGCTCCCCCGCCTGGCGGCGTTCCTCCAAGGCATAGGCCGCCGCCAGCCCGGAGATGCCTCCGCCGACGATGGCTATCCGTCGCATGCGCACTCGCCTCTCATCGGACAGGCTCTGCCCCGCCCCGGATTCGCGTCTGCGCCAAATCGGCCAGCGCCGCTGTCAGAAGCGCCGAATCGTTGAGCGAGTCCGCCCGCCACAGCCCCATTCCCTCTTTTTCCGCGAACTGCTTGAAGCCGATGTCGATGTCGTAGAGCACTTCCACGTGGTCGCAAAGGAATCCGACGGGTTGAATAAATACGGCGCGATGGCCCTCTTCCTTCAGCGCCAGAATCGTCTCTTCGACGGTCGGTCCGAGCCACGCCCCGCCTGACATCGCCTGACTTTGAAAAGCGAACCTCCAGCCGGCAGGCGTCAGGCCGGCCATGCCCGCCACCAGAGCAGCCGTTTCCCTCGCCTGGGCTTCGTAGGGATCACCCTCTGCGATCGTTCTCTGCGGAACACTGTGAGCGGTGAAGATGACCGGGAGCGCCCCTCCCGTTTCCTCCCTGGCGCGCGCCAACCCTGTGAGCAGCCTTTCCACGAAAGCCTCGATCAGCCTGGGATGATCATGCCAGGAATCGACGAAGTCCACCTCAAAGGGCACGCCCTCTCCAGGGCCAAGCGCCGCCCGGTACAAGCCCACGCTGGTGCGCGAATTGTGTGGCGCCAGGCAGATGACCACGGCGCGGGTGATGCCGTCTGCCTTCATCCTGCGCACGGTGTCCGCTATAAACGGCTTCCAGTTGCGCATGCCCACGTAGACCGGCAGATGCAACCTCTCGGCCAGTAATTCACCCTGCCGCAGGGTAAGGCTGGTGAGCGGCGACTGCCCGATCAGGCGGTAGCGGCGCATGACCTCCTCGACCCTTTCCCGCGGAATGGCCCGCCCTCCCGTAACCCGGCTGAGGAACTCGGGGACCTCCTCCACCGTGTCCGGGCTGCCGTGGGCGAGAAGCAGGACCGCACTCCGGGGCACGTGGGAACTCATAGCTGAAGTTCCTAGTCTACCCGCAGCAGGTCCGTGCGCCATAACCACGCGCCGTCGGTTGGAGAACTGATCCCTCGACGCGCGGAAAGAGAACGAGCTCACTCGTTAGCGACTAAGGCCGAATTCATTCACACCGTCTCGATGAGTTGCGGTCCGAGTGCTCCTGCACAAATTTTGCCAGCGTCTTCACGTTTTCCCACGGCGTCTCGGGCAGTATTCCATGGCCGAGGTTGAAAACGTGTCCGGCGCGGCCACCGGCAAGGCGCAGTATCTCTGCGGCTCGCCCCTTGATCTCCTTCCAGGCGGCAAACAGCACAGCCGGATCGAGATTGCCCTGCACCGCCCCCGAACCAACCGCCTTCCATCCCTGATCGAGGGGAATGCGCCAATCTAATCCGATCACCTCGGCGCCGGTTTCCTTCATCGATGGCAGCAGCATCGCCGTATCCGTTCCGAAGTAGATGACAGGAACACCCGTCTTCTGCAGCGCTTTCACCAGCCGGGTGGTGGCGGGGAGCACGAAGTGGCGGAAGTCTTCGATGCCAAGGCACCCAACCCAACTGTCAAAAACCTGGATGGCGTCCGCGCCCGCCTCGGCTTGCTGGCCGGCGTAGGCGGCAACGACCGTGACCAGTTTGTCCATCAGTTGATCCCAGGCCTCCGGCATGGAATACATCATCTTTTTTGTGGCGAGGTAGTTACGCGAGCTCCCGCCCTCGATCATGTAGCTGGCCAGGGTGAAGGGCGCCCCGCAGAAGCCGATCACCGGCAACTTGGCGCCGAAATGGCCGCTCACCAGGCGCACTGCCTCCGAGACGTATCCCAGATCGGCGGTGTGCTCGGTTTGCAGGCGGTCGATGTCGGCGCCGCTGCGTAAAGGCTGGTCCACGACCGGCCCTTCCCCGGCGGCAAAGCGGAAGGGCAGGCCCATCACCTCCAGGGGAAGAAGCAGATCGGCAAAGATGATGGCAGCATCGACTCCCAGGACCTCAGCCGCCGTAATGGTCACTTCCGCCGCCACCTGCGGCCGCTTGCAAATTTCCATGAGTGAGTAGTGCTTGCGCACCGCTCGGTATTCCGGCAGGTAGCGTCCTGCCTGGCGCATGAACCAGACGGGCGTGCGGTCCACCGCCTGGGCGCGGCAGGCTCTTACGAAACGCGATCGCGGAGCAGCCATGGATCTCTCACTCTAGCATCTTGGCCGGACCTCCACGGCTTGTGCTCTCCACCTCCCGGCAACCTGTTATCAAGTGTTGGAGGCACCAAGAGAGTACATCCAAAGCATCGGGAATTCGCCCTATCATCAGGAGTGCAGTTTGATCCCCCGGGGAGGTTCCATGGCGGCGAGTCAGGTAGTTCTTTATTTCGACAAGCAGGAAGACGCGCTGCTGTTCACTCTGGCTGCGAGTTCGATGATCTCGGATGACGGGCCTGCGCGCGCCAACGAGGCCCTGGTGAAGATCGCCGCTGAAATCCGTAAGGCCAGTCGCATCACCGCCGAGGGTGTGCTCCAGCCATCCAATTAGACCGTCGAAGAAAGGACGCAAATCCGGATTCTTCCCGCGCCCGGTTACGCCCGTAACAGCCTCCGCTTTCTCGCCGATTGCCGAAACAACTCTCCTGGGTCAGGGTTAAATATAAGCGGATATTCGGCCATGAACACCGCATCTCTGGCCTCACTGGCGCTCGTCCTGCTCTCGCTCCTGCCCGCGTTCGGGCAGGAGGCGAAAGCCCCGGAACAGAGCCTGCCTGACCTGGGGGCGCCCGCCGAAAGCGCTCCGCCCGCAAGCGCCGCGGCGGACATTGCACCCGCGCCAGAAACGCTTCCTGCCATGCCGGGTATGAGCGCCGCAGACATGCGTCATATGGGAGATGCCGCCACCGACGGCAGTGCGCACGCCATGCGCTCCATGGAATCGCGCCAGATGAACATGGGGCCGCACATGAAGATGACTACGCTGCGCGACCTCCGGCCCGGCGACCAGGAAAAGGCCGATCGCGTGCTGGAGGCGGCTCGCAAAGCCATGGAAAAGTACACCGACTACAACGCCGCGCTGGCCGACGGATACAAGATCTTCTTGCCCAACTTGCCGCAGAAACAATATCACTTCACCAACTACCGTTATGGCTTCGAAGCAGCTTTCACCTTCAACCCCGAACATCCCACTTCGCTGCTGTATGAGAAACATGACGAGGGCTACAAACTGATCGGAGTGATGTACACCGCGCCCCGGAACGCCACCTGGAATGAACTCGATCAGCGCATCCCTCTCAGCATCGCGGAATGGCATGCCCACGTGAACCTGTGCCTGCCGCCCGCCGACAGGAGGAAAGAGGCATGGGGGCCAAGCCCCAGATTTGGGTTGGCGGGTTCCATCACGACCAGGACGGACTGCGAGGCCGCCGGGGGGAAGTTCCTGCCCCAGATTTTCGGCTGGATGGTGCACGTCTATCCCACGGAGCAGAGACCGGAAGACATCTGGTCAGTGGCGCGGCAGATGCACGATCACACCGACTGACTTTCCGCCCGGCGCGCGAACACAAAACAATTGCTCACCAGGAAGTTCCCTACCGAGCAACTTGTGATGACGATACCGTTGGCCAGCAGATAGTTCACGTGCCCCATTCCCACCAGGACTTTCATCAGCGCCACATTGGCGATAATGGAAAACAGGCCCGTGGTCAGATTGAATTGGAGAAAGCGTCGGAGGCCGCCGCCGGGGCGATCCGCCCAGGTAAAGCGCTGGTGCCAGAGGAAGTTGTGCACCACGGCTGCCTCGACCGCGAGCAGCGTGGCGAGGAGATAGTCAAGGTGCAACGCCGTCTTAAACAGAAACAGGGCCAGCAACTGCACCCCGATCCCGATTCCGCCCACCAGGTTGAACTTCAGCCAGCGCACGGCGGTGGAGCGCCACCCGGGCGCCCTCATCGAATGAGCTCCATCTGATAGAGGCGGCACGTGTTGCGCACGCTGAAGAAAATGAGCATGAGCGACATGCCAGCCAGGCCGATCACCCCGCCCACATCGAACAGGCGGTAGTGCCCGTGCCAGATCCAGGGCCGGTAGAGGAGGGCCAGGTTGCCTACTGCCAGCAGGATGCGCAGCTCCGTCGGTCCAAGACTCCAGAAAGAGAGCTGAAATTCACCCAGTGTGTACGTCGCCAGATAGGACTGGATTGAAAGAAGTAGAAAAACCACCAGAAGACCGATAGCTACATAGGGATGCATGAAGCCTGAAAGGGCAAGGCCGGCCATAAGCCCCACAGCGCCGAAGCTGTCAGTGATGTGGTCAACGTAGAACCCGTAGCGCGGACGCTGCTGCTGCCGCACTCGGGCCAGAGTTCCGTCGAGGCTGTCGCCCAGCCAGTTCAGGGCTAGAAACGCAATTCCTGCAATCAGCCAGTAGCGGTCCCATCGCGCCAGGGCGTAGCTTGCGCCCGCCATCAACTGTGCGAGGAAACCCAGCCCTGTCAGGTGGTCAGAATGGATCCAGAGAGGCGTCCGCTCCGCCATCCACACCAGCGCTCGCTTTTCCAGTCCGCTGGTGACCGCGTGCCGCAAGCGCGGCACGCTCCCGAAGCTGTTCGTGGTGGCTCGTACCGCTCTGAGCACACTCGGGTTAGCTTGCTCGCAGTTGTCAATCATCAAGCTTGTCATCGTTGTCATCTGCCTCCTCCGGCCTTGCACGAGGAACACGATCCCCGATTTGGATCCAGGAGGCAATGCGCACAGGGTAAACTCTCAAGCAATCTGCGGTCAGGAGATAAATCATTGAAACAAATGGGGATGGATCGGTAGCTCACTCGCGTGAGCCAGTCACGCCAGCGGCCTCAGGGGGTCACGGCCTCGATGGCTTGCGCCAGGGTCGCAACAGCCCAATCGACCTGTTCTGACGAAATCACCGCCGGGGGAGCGATTAGCAGGTGGTCTCCAGCGAAGCCATCTACGCAGCCATGAATGGGATAGACCAAAAGTCCGCGCTGCAGAGCGGCTGCGGTCACACGTCCGGCAAAGTTCAGCGCGGGAAGGAAGGGCTGCTTGGTTTTCTTGTCGGCGACGAACTCGACGCCGCGCAGCAGGCCGATCCCCCTCACGTCGCCTACGCTCTTTAAATCCAGCAGGGTAGCAAGCGCAGACTGCAATTTGGCGGCGATGGTTCCGGGGCGCGACGAATCAGCCGCCGCAACCAGATTCTTTTCAAGTAGATGTCGAAGCACCGCGCGGCCGGCTGCCAGCGAGACGGGATGGGCGTTGTAGGTGAAGCCGTGCAAAAAGGTTCCGGAGGTCAGCCCATCCACAACTTTCCTCGAGGCAATCACCGCGCCCAGCGGGGCATATCCGCTGGATAAACCTTTGGCAGCAACCAGGATGTCAGGCTTGACGTCCCAATGCTCGACGGCGAAATTTCGCCCCGTTCGCGCCATACCGGTCATCACTTCATCTGCGATCAGCAGCACGCCGTTGCGGCGGCAGACTTCCGCGATAGCGGGGAGGTAACCCGGCGGAGGAACAACAGCGCCCAGAGTGGCGCCGCTAACCGGCTCAAAAATAAAGGCGGCAGCCTGCCCGTCTGTCTCCTCGATGGCCTGCTCAAGCCGGGCTGCGTACTGCTGGCCGCAATGGGCGCAGCCATCGGTGCAGTCGTACGCGCAGCGGTAGCAATATGGCATCGGGACATGCGTGAATTCGCGCACCATGGGAAGGTAAATCTCCCGCCGGCGCCTGTTGCCAGAAACGGAAAGCGCCCCAAGTGTCGAGCCGTGATAGCTTTGCGCGCGACTGAGCACCTGATAGCGTTTCTTTTCCCCGATTTCCACCTGATATTGTCGCGCCAGCTTGAGCGCGGTTTCGACTGATTCCGAGCCGCCGCTGGTGAAGTAGACAGCCCCGCCGCGAAAAGATTCTCCGGCAAACTGAAGCAATTCCTCGGCGTATTCCTCCGCTACGGGCGTGGTGAACTGGCTGGCGTGTACGAATTCCAGCTTCCTGGCCTGCTCGGCCATGGCGGCAGAGACTTCGGGCACACCGTGTCCAATCAGATTCACGGCAGCCGATCCCGAAAAGTCGAGATAGCGTGTGCCGTTGGCGTCCCAAATGTACGCACCTTCGCCGCGGACGGCTGAGGGAAAGGGTCTCAGGAAGGACCTGCGGAAAACCGATGAGCGTGGGCGCGGCGCTGCGACCGTTTCGGACACGTGAGGGATTATCGAGGGGGTGCAGTTGTCATGTCAAAAAGTGGAGTCGTTGGGGGCAAAGGCAATCTTCCAGGAGATGCCGAAAAGCTTGACCGCGAAGCTCGCTAAGAAAGGCCGCAAAGTTCGCGGGGAACAACAGCATCAATGGGGCTCAATGCCACGCAGGCCTATCGTAGTCTGCAGTTTAAGGCAATTTTCCAGGAGATGCCGAAAAGCTTGACCACAAAGATCGCGAAGAAAGGCCGCAAAGATCGCGGGGAACAACTGCATCAGCGGGAATGCAATGCGATGGGGCGCTATGGTGATCCGCCAGTTTGTGAGTAAAGCGAGAACCGAGGAGGAGAAAGGTCAGGCTCGAGCAGCCAGATTCGACGGTTGCGGAAGTGGTCGAGCAGCGGGCGCAGGTCCACTCCATGGAGTTCCCTGGCCCATACAACCTTGCTGTGGTCAATGTCGGCCAGATTGAACACATACTCTGCTTCGTAATTGTGGGCGGGAGAGTAGCGCACAATCACAAGGTGGTCGCCCGCCGTTGCCTGCAAGCGGGAAAGGAGCTGCGCGCGGTATTGGCTCCATTGCGGGGCGACGATGGTGGTCGAAGGATTGCGTATCGCTTGCACCATGCGGACGGGCAGCGTCGCGATCACGAACAGAGCGACTACACGCGACAATCCTAGCCCCACCGGGCGGCCCTGGTGCTCCCAGCGGCGCAGATAACGAATGGACTGGATGAGGAGCGCGGTAAAGGTAGCGGTAAGGGGCGCGGCATAGTGCTCCAGAAAAGCGATCACCATCAGGAGTCCCAGGCAGCAAATCACCCACTGCATCACCAGGAATTTCACCTCCCTGTCCCGCCAAAGCCAGAACAGAGAGAGCAGGGGTAAAGATGAGATGACGGCGGTGGTGTAGTGCGGGTAATAGCGGATCACCAGGGCCGAGACCAGCAGGGAAAAGGCGATCTGAACCCCTAGCCATGTTCGTCGGCGGTCACGCAGCAGCCAGGGGAAGGTCAGAAGCGGAACCAGCAGGGCGGACTCGGTGAAGAGAAAGAAGTCACGGAACTTGACTATTTTCTTCCAGGTCACAAACATCAGGCCGCGCACGGTCCCGTCGAAGCCGCCGGGAAAAATGTTGTAGTAGGCATCAAACTGCGGGTTGAGGGTGCGCACGGGAGGGAGCTTGGGCTGCCATATGAGTACGGGTTGACCGCGAAAATACGTTCTCTGATTAAGGACAAAGGGGGGCAGCAGGGGATTTCCGGTCACGCGCCAGTTGTAGTACGCGATGAAGGCAGCGGCCAGGACCAGCACCGCGGTCGCAGGAACGACAACTCGCCGCAGCTTGCTGCGCCAAGGCAGGCTGTTGTGGCGGCAAAGCCATACGCCCAGGACAACGGCTACCGGCAGAAAGAAGAGGAAACCTTCAATTGGGCGGCTGTTGGCCAGGATGCCGGCGCCGAGTCCGAACAGCAGCGCATCGCGCGGACGCTGATGGGCCCGTATCCTGGGCAAGGCTCCGACGACTAGTGCGCCACCAAGGGCTGCGACTGCGCCGCCCCAGTAGCTGTTCATCCAGTAAGAGAGAATTCCGATGTGGAGAGCCACGAAGGTTGCGCCCAGCAACGCCCACGGTGACGGCAGCCATCCCTGGAGCATCCAGAGGACCGCTCCGCACATGGCGGCCACGCTCAGCAACACGCCGATCCAGGGATGTCCCAGCAGCTGGCCCAGGGCGAGAACGGCGCCCTGAGCCGGAGGATAACGGGACATGTACGTAGGCTGCTGGTTCACCTGAAAGGTATCGAAGAAGATCCACAGAGGATGGGGCGGATTGGTCAGCCGGCCGTGGGCAAACGTATCGGCGGAAAGCAGATAGCCGAATTCGTCCTGGGCGAAAGGAATCGGCAGCGGGAACCATGGCAGGATGCTGAGACGGAACACGATTACCGCCGCGACGATGGTAATAATCGCCAGGCATTTTCTGTCCGCCAGGCGTGCAAAGCCTTGCTCGAGCGCGCCCAACAACGAATTTCCCCACCGCGGAACGAACCACGCCACAACCAGGCATGCGGCCAGAAGCACGCTTCGGGCATGGGGCAAGGAAATTCGCTGTGAGGCGAAAAGACTCTCAGTCATGGCCGGAATGGAAACGTCACATTGAGACCGTGAAGATTCGTTTCTTCAGCAGCGTCAATCCTAACGCGTATTCTTTGTAAGTGCGGCTCGAGAACTGTGAATGGCATGCCATCGCAGTCTCCAAAGCGGGAATCTTACCGGCTGGCTTGAAGGCATGGCCAAAGTCGTGCCTCCCCAGTCCGTTGGGTCCAGGTTCAGTCAGCCGCCACAAACTTCACACACACCGGGGAAGGCGCCTCCAGCACCTGGCCGGTCGGCGCGAGATGACCGGTTTCCCGGTCAATTGTGAAAATCACGATGTTGTTGGACTCCTGGTTGGCAGCGAACAAATATTTTCCCGTAGGATCGATCTGAAAATTGCGCGGCGTCTTGCCGCCGGTTGCGATGGTCTCGACGAATTTGTGGGCGCCCATAGCCGCGTCAAGGGTAAACAGGGCAATGCTGTCGTGGCCGCGATTGGAAACATAGAGAAATTTGCCGCTGGGATAGATCTCCAGCTCCGCGGTGTCGTTGGCTCCCTTAAAGCCTTCCGGCAAGGTGGAAACTGAGGACAAACGGGTCAGGCCACCGCTGGCAGCGTCGAAAGAAAACTCGGTGACGGTGGAAGCCATTTCGTTGGTCACGTAGACGAAACGGTTGCCGGGATGGAAGCCGAAGTGCCTGGGACCGGCGCCGGGATCGTCTTTGCCATACGGCGGATCATTGGCGGTCAGAGTGCCTTTGCGGGGGTCAAACTTGTAGACCAGCAACTGGTCGAGTCCGAGGTCAGCGGCCACAGCCAGGCGATTGTCCGCGGTCAACTCAATCTGGTGGGCGTGCGGACCCTTCTGCCGTTCCGGATCGGGACCATGCCCGCGGTGCTGCACAACCGAGGATGCCTCGCCGAGTCTTCCGCCCTGCAGCACCGGAAAGACCGCCACGCTGCCCGAATCATAGTTCGCAACCAGCACGTATTTTCCTGTCTTGTCGAGGGTTATGTGGCACGGCCCGGCGCCCCCCGAGGATACCTGATTGAGAAACGTCAGCTTGCCCGTCTTGCGATCGATGCGGAAAGCGCTGACCGCGCCACTCTTCTTTCCCTGATAGTCGGAAACCTCGTTGGCCGCATACAGAAAACGGCGCCTGGGATCGACAGCGAGGAAAGAGGGATTCACGGTTTCGCCCACCAGTCCGAGTGAAGCCGACTGGCCGGTGGACGGATCGAAACGAAAGGCATAAATGCCGTGGCTCTGAGGTCCAGTGTAGGTACCGATGTAGACGAGGTATGACTTCGCAGGCCGGGCGCCCCGCGCAGCGGTGGACGGCAGCGCCGCAAGAAGCACGACAGCGGCGATGCAGAGCAAAAGACGGCGTCTTGTCATCATCACTTACCTTCCGTGTGTTTTTGCGAAGCGGCGGCGCCAGGCGACAGATCGACTCGGGCGGCGATGCGCAGCGCTGGCGCCACAAACTCGGTAAAGCCATTCTCCAGCACCGGAGTCAGAACCTGGCAGCAACCCGTCTCCGGCGTCTCATAGCGAATGGAGGCAAACGATCCCTTGACGCGCACCTGCACGGCAAGGGACTCCTGGGAGTAATTGACCAACTCGACGACTTTGCCGCCATCGGGAAGGCGGTAGGAAACGGCCACCGTGGTCAGGGCATTCCAGAGGCTGATCAGGATTTTCTCATTATCGATCAGGCGGCGAATGTCCTGGGCGAAGGGCTCAGGATCAATGACAGGCTCGCGCAGTTCGATGACCCGTCCCTTCCCCACAGCGTAGGCAGCGGAATGCTCTGCCGATGGCAGGGGCGGAGACGACTGCCAGGGAAAAGCGCCGGGGGAATTAACCAGCACCGTCACTCCGCCGCGGGAGGCAAAATCAGAGATCGACGCGGCCAGCGATTCATTGGGCTTAACCAGCACGAGGAGGACATCGAAGGCATCAAGGTCCTTGAGGCTCGAGGCGCTGAGGACTTCAAAGGGTATGTTGTGGCGCGCCAGCAGGTTGATGGCCTCATAGGAGGACTGGGCGCTATCGGTCACCACGGCCACGTTGGCTTCCGGTTTCGCACCGGCGGAGTCCGTGCGGGCAACAAAGTCCAGATAGGGTTTAACGCCCTTGAGAGTGGCCCAGGCCGCGGCGTCATTGCGCAGCAATCCGGATTGCAGTATGGGATCAAGATTGAGGACGAGGCCGGACCGAAATGCTCCGGCCTCGGCAATGGCCAATTCGTAATTCGCGGCATCCAGGCCATGCTCCTGCAGCAGCGGATCGGACAGATCCCACTGGAATTCATAGAGAGGAGTCTGAGCAGGGCGGAAGATCTGCTCCAGCCGGACAAGCGCGAGATTGGTGTCCACCCACGGTTGAGCCGTGGGGCTGGAGACTTGAAGGACGCCATCCTGTTTGACCACCATCTGACCCTTCATGTCAGGCTGCCTGGCCTTGGGGTTGAGGACTCGCACCGGAAGCCGGGGATAAGCAGAGCGAAGGAGGGAAACGGCCTGCTCGATCTGCTCCGGCTTGGAATCCGCAGGGTTGAGGACGATTCCAGCCAGATCGCTGAGCCTTTTGGCGGAACTGGCAGCAGCCGCAGAAACGATCACTTCCCCATAAACATGATAGCCCTGCAGGCGCGCCTTGGTGATCAAGGCTTCGGCCTCCGCAGGCAGCAGTATGGCCTGAAAACCGTGCTTTGCAGGCGTGGGGAACTGTGATCCTTACCCGCGCACGATCACCTGGCTCCATACCGGCACAGGAAGAAAAAGGCAGAGCAAGGCGCAAGCAACCCGGCGAATGCGTGGGCTGCGTGCGAGCATGAGAGGTGGGCCCGTCATCAGTTACGTCCGCCGGAGTTATGTCCACCGGAGTTATGTCCACCCGATGCCTGGCCGCCGTCCGTGGCTAGGCCGTTGTGGCTAAGGATGATCTGGGGACCGCTGGAGGCAAGTCTGGATTGTCCGTCGGCGGAAATCCATACTGCGGCGACACCTGGTTGGGTCTTGACCAGCTCCGCGCCTTTCTCCGGTCCCAACAGCAGCAGGGTCGTGGACAGCGCGTCGGACGCGGTCGCCGATCCGGCGAGCACGCTCACGGCGAATGCGGTTTGTAGGGGCAGGCCGCTGCCGGGATCCACGATGTGGCCCGGCCAAACCTTGCCGGCCAGCGGACTGGAGGGGGTCTGCTCCGAAGTGGACAGGCTGTTGTTTGACAGCGCCACCTGGGGGTGGAACCGGCTCGACGGATCGCGCAGACCCACCATCCACGCCGATTGGCCAGGAGGAGCGCCCAGAGCGTAGGTCGAACTGCCTCCCGCACTCAGCAGGGCGCGCGAGATGCCATGCGCCCGCAGGATTTCCGCCGCGCGGTCTAAGGCATAGCCTTTGCCAATTGCCCCCAGATCGATCTGCACGCAGGGCGAGTGATACCGAATCCCGTCGGGGGGCAGCAACTCTATGTTTTGGTAGCCGATGCAGGCGCGGAGTCTCTCTTCTTCGCCGGCCGTGGGCGTGTGCTCACCCCGGATCGCAGCTTTCCAGAGCTTGACCAGTGGTCCGACGGTGATGTCGAACTCTCCCCCCGACAGGCGGGAGTAGTTCAACGACTCTGCAATCACGCGGTACAGATCGGCGGGCACAACCTGCGTCCGGCTGTACGCGGCGCGATTCACGCGGCTGAGGTCGCTGTCGGGTTTGTAGTCGCTCATGATCTCGTCAAGTCGAACTATTTCGGCGAAAGCCAGATCAAGGGCATCTGCCGCCTGAGATGGCGATTCGCTATAGGCCGCGACCTCAAACACCGTGCCCATGGCGTATTTCTTCCGGTGCACGAGGGAAAGTGAGGATTGGGGCGCTGCCATCGGGACGAGGAGCAGAATGGCGCAAACCAGGCTGACAGCAAGGCTTTCAGGCGATCGCATAGACCTCACCATCGTTGCCGGTAAGATAGATTGCGTTTCCTGCCAGCACGGGCGCGGACTGCATGGAGCCGCCAAGACCGGCCCGCCAGACCAGGTTGCCGGAAGCAAGGTCGAAGGCCGCGGTTCCCCACCCCTGAATGCAGACAATGCCGTCGCCAATCACCGGGGGCGCGGTGAGGACCTCGCCGGCACGCATCTTCCAGCGCAGCTCACCGGTCTTGATGTCGAGAGAGTAGAGGAATCCGTCCTTGCTCCCGATAAAGGCCGTGTCCGCGGACAGGGCGGGAGAGGAACAAACCCCCAGCCCGGTTTCGAATTTCCAGCAGACAGAGCCGGACCTGGCGTCGAACGCGTACACATAAAAATCTTCCGAGCCGACAATGACCGTGTCGCCGGAAGCGGCAGGCGAAGAATCGATGCCGTTCCCGGTGGCCGCGGCCCAGAGAATTTTGCCCGTAGCCGGATCGAGAGCATAGAACTTGCCATCGCCGCAGCCAACGTAGAGCCGGTGGTCTTCGACGTGAGCAGTCGAGTAAATCCGGGCGGGCAGGATCTGTGTCCAGCGGGGGCGGCCGGTGTCCAGCTCGACCGCATAGAAGCGCGCGTCGGAACTTCCAAAAAAAGCCACGCTGCCGAGGATCACCGGCGAAGTCCAGACCTCGCCGCCCGTACTCACATGCCAAAGTTTCTTACCGGAAGAAAGATCGACGGCGTAAACCTTGCCGTCATCGCAGCCGAAAAGGACTCTGCTGCCGGCAAGGGACGGAGTCGAATGAATCGAGTCCCCGGCGGCAAACTGCCATTTTTCACGACCTGTCGCTACGTCGATGGCATGCAGCTTGCCCGCCATCGAGGTTACGTGGAGGGCGCCATCGCGCAGGACGGGGGCGGAGCGAATGGAACCGGGTGTACGGAACTGCCAGAGCACGCGATCGGGGGCCTTCGCGGCCTTTACACCCTGGCCGCCGGTGCGCGAGCTATCGCAGAGCAGGGCGGGCCAGTCGCTCGCGGGTTGGGAGGTCTCGGTTGGCATCATGTTGCGGGTCAGTCGAGCTTGAGTTGGCGCCGGTCGATTTGCGTCAGGTCAGAAACTCCCAGGCCCAGCTTTCCTGCGGCAGCGATGTGTCCAGGCTGCCGGTAGAACAAGTTCTTGTGCGGATCATGGTAAAACTCGCGACTGTCTGCGGTAATGCTTTTGGGGTCATGCTCCCAGAGCGAAGGCGCGCTTTCCTGGCTGCGTTTTCTCTCGATGATCTCCAGTTCGATCGCGTCGATGGCAACCGGATCGGTGCCGATCAGGAGCGTGCCGCCCGGGTAGATGAAATCCTGCACTTGGGTGAGCGGCCCGCCGTGCCATACCTGTCGCAGGCCATCCATGATGTGCAGCACCGCCTTGGAGCGCAGCGGCTCGGTCGAGCACATGACCCCGATCAGCGGACTGGTGAAGGAGAACGGCTGCCGGTGGGAGCGCGCCACATTGTTGAACGAGCCGTAACCCAGATTCTTCAAACATCCGGTTACGCCGGAGGCGGAATGATCCTTGAGGGTGGGCAGATTGATGATTTTGGTGACGCCTTGGGCGACGATGCCCGCCATGTAGGAACGGGTTTCCCACTCTCCGAAGAAGTTCGCCTGGCAATAGATGTTGGGGTCGTAGCCGGTCACGTCGTGAAAGCCGTCCTGGATGCCCAGCACGCGGACCCCGGGCGGGAGAAGCATCTGGTAGCTGCCGAGATCGATTTCGTAAGAATAGCGGTCATAGACGACGATGTTGCGCGTGGGAACGGCGATCGATTGCAGGGCAGCGATGACTTCGCGCACGATCTCTGGAGAAGAGCAGCAGGCCGGGGCGCCCGAGGGATTGATCTTGATGCCCACGATGTCCGTGGGTTCGATGAACCGGGCCCAGGCTGCCTGCACCGAACTCGCTCCGGTAAGCTCCATCATGCCCCGTTCCAGCATGCGGGCGATGACGGGCTGCGAAACCCGGTTGCGCACGATCGAAGCAGAATCAGAAATCTCAACCACGCGCCCGGGGAATAGCCCGGGCATGCCGAGCGGCGATGGCTTGGCGCCAGGCGGGCCGTGAACCACGATAGGCGGGAGGTCGGGACGCGCGGATTCATCCCGCGCCCGAGGATCAAAACCCTCCAGGAACAGGCCGGCGCCGCCCAGGCAGGTTCCCTTCACAAAGCTGCGACGATCCATATCGTTTCCGGTCAAACGGTTCGCCCGCTTGCGGAACGGGCTTGACAGGGAGCTTTTCAGGCTACCGTGAAGCCCCGGCGGATTCAAGAGGTATGACGGACGCAGGCCGATATAAATCGATTTAAGACCACCCGCAACGGCGTACCGGATCTGGCGGAAAAACCTTCCAGAACATGTGGCGGCGCATGTAGACTTTGGCCTGTTCGGGCGCTGGGCGATGCTTTTCAGGACGGTTGCGCGGATTCCAGGGCGCACCGACAGGAGAGACCAAATGCGCGAGCGGACGACAACTTTCATTGCGGTGGCCGTGCTAGGCATGAGCCTGGCAATGAGGCCGGGGGCAGTTGCGCAGGTCCCCTCGCAAACGCCCTACGACCTCCTGTTGAAGGGCGGGCATGTCATCGATCCCGCCAATCAGATCGATGAGGTCATGGACGTCGCCGTTGCCCAGGGAAAGATAGCCGCGGTCGCCAAGGATCTTCCCGCAACGCGAGCCGGCAAGGTCGTGGACGCGACCGGACTTTACATCACTCCGGGCCTGATCGACATCCACACCCACGTAGGCCACGGCGGAGCGCCGCTTGACTGGTTCGCACCGGAGGCGCGCGCGCAGAGCGAGCCGCTGGGCATTCCCGCCGACCTGGCATTCCAGTCGGGCGTGACCACCATCGTGGACGCGGGGACCGCGGGCGCCGAGACTTTCCTGCAGGAAAAAGAGGAAGTCATCGACAAAGCCAGAGTAAGGGTGCTGGCATTCCTGAACATCGTGGCCAACGGCATGCAGGGAGGACTGGAGCAGAGCGTGGACCAGATGGATGCGAAGCTCTGCGCGACAACCATCGCGAAATACCGCGACGTCATCGTGGGTGTGAAAACCGCCCACTACTGGACCGACGCGCCGTGGGACGCGGAGCACATCCCCTGGGCAGCGGTCGACCGGGCTGAAGAATGTGGGAAGGCGGCGGATGTTCCGGTGATGTTCGACTTCTGGCCGCGCCCTGATCGTAGTTATGCCGATCTGATTCTGAAGAAGATGCGCCCGGGCGATATTCACACCCACGTCTTCGCGCAGCAGTTCCCGATCCTTCTGCCCGACGGCCAGTTGAACCCGATTCTGATGGAGGCGCGGGCGCGCGGCGTGTTTTTCGACGTCGGACACGGCGCCGGCAGCTTCTGGTTTCGCAACGCCGTGCCCGCGGTGAGCCAGGGCTTCATTCCGGATTCCATGTCCACCGACCTTCACACCGGAAACTACACCATCCTCAGTATGACCAACGTGATGTCGAAGTTTCTGGCGATGGGGGTTCCACTCAACGATCTGGTCCGGCGCGCGACCGCGAATCCGGCACGGGAGATTCGGCGGCCGGAACTGGGCACTCTGTCCGTGGGGAAAGACGCCGACATTGCAGTCCTGGAGGTGCTGAAAGGCAAGTTCGGATACATCGACTGCGGGTGGGCAAGGTTGGACGGCGGGGTGCAGTTGCAGGCGCGAATGACGGTACGCGCGGGGCGCATCGTGTACGATCCGTCGGGGCTGAGTATGGTGGAATGGCGAAAGGCGCGCCCGCAATACTTCCAGACTCCGGGGCTGGGGAGTTCTTCGCCGGCTAAGGCGGATGACTTTCCGCGCTAGATCGAGGATTCAAGGGGGACAAAATGAAGGCCATCACACGCAGGAAACTGTTGCGCCAGGGAACCCAGGCCATGGCTCTAGGTGGAGTGGTAAGCGGTGCGGGAGCGGCGCTGCCGGCGTTTGCTGCCCGCTCGCACTCCAGGGTGAAGGCGGTCGACTATTACCAGAAGCTGGGCGTCACGCCGCTGATCAACGCTGCGGGCACCTATACCGCACTTTCTGCGTCGATCATGCCTGAGCCGGTGCGGGCGGCGATTGATCTGGCGGCACAGTATCCGGTCAACCTGGTCGAACTGCTGAACGCCTCGGGAGAGTATCTTGCCAGGCGCCTGCGCTGCGAAGCGGCGCTCATCACGGCCGGCGCTGCGGCTGCGCTCACGGTGGGGACTGCCGCCTGCGTTACCGCCGGCAACGACGATGCCATCCTCAGCATACCCACGGACGTCAGCAAATTGAAGGATGAGGTCATCGTCCAGAAGACGCACCGCTACGGATACGATCACGCTCTCCGCAACTGCGGCGTGCGCTTCGTGGAAGTGGAGACCATGGAGCAGTATGAGCAGGCCTTCAGCGACCGTACCGTGATGGCCCACTTCTTTAACGCGGCCGAGGGCAAGATTGGCCGGGAGGACTGGATCGCGGTCGCGCACAAGCACGGCGTGCCCTGCTTCAATGACGCAGCTGCTGACGTTCCACCCATCGCCAACCTGTGGAATTACACGCAGATGGGTTTCGACCTGGTGACCTTTTCCGGCGGCAAGGGAATACGCGGGCCGCAGTGCACGGGTCTGCTGCTGGGCAAGAAGGCCCTGATTGACGCGGCCAGGAAGAACAACTCCCCGAACTCGAACACCATCGGCCGGGGCCTGAAGGTGGCCAAAGAGGAGATCGTCGGCCTTGTGGCTGCCATCGATTGGTTCCTGGAGCAGGATGATGCCAAGATGGAAAAGGAATTCAGCGAGCGGGCCGACCGCATCGCCCGCCACCTGAAAGACCTTCCCACGGTGCAGACCCAGGTGTTTGTGCCTCCGGTCGCGAATCACGTGCCCCACCTTCTCATCACTTTTGACCAGAGCCGGATCAAGATCTCCGGCACAGACGTGATGCAGAAGATGCGGCAGGGAACACCGCGAATCGAGCTCAATCCTTCGACCGGGGGACCGCCCGCCAGCGCTGGGCTTCCAGGCGGAAGCAACACCATCGTGGTGGGCGTGTGGATGTTGCAACCGGGGGAAGACATCGTCGTGGCCCGGCGTCTGCGCGATGTTTTGCAGGCAGCGGTGTGAGGGGAACGAGCAGAGGCAGACCTCTCCGCGCTCAAGCGCCGCGGAATGACCAGATCTTAGGGGCCGGAACCTGTCTCATCTTATTTCCGCGCGAGGTTCTGTGATTCGAGACGGTCGTTGCCTTCCTCGATCCGGTAGAACCGGTCGGCGTCCAGGTTGCGGAATGTCTGCTGCTGGCCGCCAGGCCACCTGACTTCGACGGTCTCGGCGCGAGTGGCTTTGCCCAGGCCGAAGTTCGCGCGCAGATCGCTTTGCGAAAGATAGCTGCCGCCGCCCTCGATTTCCCGCATTTGCGAGATTCCATCCGCCACCACTCGAATGCGCGCTCCCATGCCGTCGCGATTGCTCTTGCGGCCGACAACCTTGAAATTCAGGAAGTGATGACCGTTGCCGCCGCTGTTGCGCAGGAGCAGCGGCGCATCGCCGTTGTTGGCGACCAGCACGTCGACAAACCCATCGTTATCGAAGTCGGCAAACGCCACTCCGCGGCCGACGTGCGGAACCCGAAAACCGTCGCCCGATGACCGGCCTACCTCGACAAATTTGCCATTCCCCTCGTTGTGAAACAGGGAGTTGATCTGTTTGTAACGAATCTCGGGCGAGGCCTGCTCGATTTCCGGATAGACATGACCGTTGGCGATGAAGAGATCGAGCCAACCATCGTTGTCATAGTCGAGGAAGCCGCCGCCAAAACTGAGGACGTCGCGGGTGGCGCGCGTGATGCCGGCCTGATCGCTGATTTCATCGAAGAAACCCTGGCCGTCATTCTTCCAGATGTGATCGGAGGAGCGCTGAAAGTCGGAGATGTAGAGATCGAGCCAGCCGTCGTTGTTGAAATCGCCCAGCGAAATGCACATGGCTGCCATGGTCATGCCGAGTCCGGTCAGCGCCATGCCACTGTCCAAGCCCACCTCCTGGAAGGTACCGTCGTGCTGATTGCGGTAGAGGTAGGCGTTGAGGCCGTCGTTGGCAACGAATAAGTCGGGCCAGCCGTCATTATCGTAATCCGCTGCGCCCACTGAAAGGTTCTTGCCTTTGGGCTGATAGATCCTGGCTTTGACTGTGACGTTGGTAAAGGTTCCGTCGCCGTTGTTGTGATACAGCGCGTCTGGGGTGCCGCGGTAAACGCTGGGCGGACAACTGCTGAGCACTCCGCCCAGATTGCAATAGCGATGATCACCGATATCGACGTAACTGCCGACATAAAGGTCGAGACGCCCGTCGCGGTCGTAATCAAAGAATGTAGCGCCGGAATGGAACGCTCCCGACTCGCTGCCGGAAACACCCGCTTTGTCCGTCACATCGGTGAATGCGTCGCCTCCGTTGTTGTGATAGAGCAGGTTGCGGCCGTACTGGGTCACAAAAAGGTCGGGTAAGCCGTCATTGTCGTAGTCGCCCCAGACGCATCCCAAGCCGTAGCCTGTGCCGGGCACGCCTGCCTTGTCGGTGACGTCGGTAAAGGTGCCGTCGCCATTGTTGCGGTACAGCGCATTCCGTGCGCTCAGACCTCGGTTGTATAGATCGCGACCGTTGACGAAGTAGATGTCCTGCCATCCGTCGCCATCGAAGTCGGCAACGCAAACCCCGGGGCCGAATTCCTCGCGGTTAATGGAAATTCCGTTGTTGCCCTTGAAGTGAACGAACTGGATCCCGGCCCGGGCGGTGACATTAGTGAATTGGATGGCAGGCACGGCCGGGATCGGCGCAGAGAAGCCGGGAATAAGAATCAGACCCCAAAGCAGGCTCTCGAGCAACCCGAGAGGCAAATATCGACCGATTCGCCGCACCCTTGGCACCGACCGAAGGATAGTATTCCAACTCAGGCCGGGCAAGCAGGCTAGTGGCACGCCGACTGTATGGCCGCGGCTGTCTGCTTCGCCGACGACGAGTCGACGAATTGCCCCATCCCCTTGGACGTGAACGGCAGCGCCGCCACCGGCTCTCCCAAATGCCGCAGGATGGCGAGGGCAGCGTCGCATTCCCCGCGCGCGGCCGCCGATTTCGCGCGCTGGAGCCGCAACTGAACGTAGATTTCCCGAACGTTGGCGCCGCCTTCCTCGCGCGCGAAGAATCGGTTCGCCAGGAGCTTCTCCGCCTGATCGAATTGGCCGGCTTCGCCGAGCAATGCGACGAGCTTGAACACCAGCGCCGCGGGGGCCGACGACAGATCCGGGAACTCGAGCAGCGCGGCAGCGCGCTCTGCGACCGGGCGTCCCGCCCTTTCCATGGCCTGCTCCAGGCCGAGATAGACATCCACGTTGCGCGAGTCGTATGTCGCTCCCTCACGAAACAGATCGATGGCCTGCGGCGCCGAACCTCCCGAGCGCAGCACTGCATATCCCATGTTTCGTTGCAGGGTGGGAATCGACGGGTTCAGCTCGCGGGCTGCCTGCCATTCCTGCATTGCCGAGGCGGCCATTCCGCCCGAAAGATAGAGCGATCCCAGCAGGTAGTGTGCGTTGGCATCCCTGGCATTGACCTGGATCACGCGCCGCAACACCGGAAACGACTCGGGGCGGCTGGGAAACACGTAAGTGCTGGGCATCTCGGCCGCGGCATCGAAGTCGTCGCGCCCGTCCTGGCCCAGCAAGTAGCGGCAGTAACCGCGGTAGTAGGCGATCAGAGGATAGGAGTCGGCATGCGGCGCGCCGGGCTCTCCGATCACCGCCGGACCCGAAGGATACTTCTGTGAGAGCACGCCCAGGGCATCGTCGTAAAGGCCGAAGTGCATATACTCGGCGGCAATCTCCAGGACGCGTTCCGGATCGGCTGCTAGATGCGCCGGCAGGTCGGGATCGGTTGCGCCCAGCAGAAGCGCTTCGAAGCGCAAGAAGGAACTGGCTGGCTCGTTCTGTCTCCAGAACATTAGTCGCTTCTGCGCCTCATCGCGCCGCTGCAAAACGCGAAGCAGCGCGACTTCGATGCCGCCGGCCCGGCTCAACTCCGCCCGGCTGCTGATGACATCCCGAATCGCTTGCAGCGCACCCTGGGGGTCCCGGTCCCGCGCCTTCAGGGCTGCCAGCTCCATCATCGCCGGCGCGTGGAAGGTGGCGGACTGCTGCGCGAACTCCCACTGGATCCGTGCGGCGCGGTCGTCTCCCTGCGCCGCCAGGGCCAGGCCGAGGTAGTATGCGGCCTCGTGATCACTGCTTACCCAGGCAAGCGCGTGAGCCAGATGCTGAGCCGCCGCCTCATACTGTTTGAGAATTACCTCCAGACGTCCCGCGGCCTGGTTCAATGCAAGGCTCTCCGGGTAGCGCGCAAGTCCCTGCCGATAGGTGGCCACGGCCGTGAGGAGGTCGCCGTTGCTTTCCTGGTTCGTGCCCAGCGCGAGAAAGTCATCGGCGCCGCGTTCGCTTTCTGGCGGGTAGTCGTGGCCAGGTTGCTTTCCAAGCCGGATTTTGTCGCTCCCGATGAAATCGTACTTTCCCTCGGTATGGCGGAGGAACACATTTCCCGCCTTGTCCTGCAGCTCAAGTGTGTAGGCTGCCCCCGCAGGCAGACCGGGAAAGCTTTTGCGGAAGGTCTGGCGAGGTGTAAGCGAAGTCCGCATGGTTGCGACACTGTGCGCACCGTCCAGGATTGTGATCGGAGCGTCGGGCATCTCGCGGGTGACATTCAACGCCGCCGCAAGCGTTACCACGCCGGGACCGGTCGTCTGGCGAACCAGGTTGACCACGGCGTCCTGATTGGCGCGGGAGACGCCGTCCAGCTCGCGAATCGGTATCCAGTATTCCGTAAATGAGCGGGTCTCCTGGGGTTGAAGGAACCCGTAGGTCTCCTGGTCACGGAATAGACCCGCCTGGATCTCCACGTAGGCGCTGTTGTTGTCCGAGAGAGCGTTTCGCCAGTCGAGGCCATCCTCGTCGCTGCTCCACGACCAGATTTTCTTCGCCGGAAGGTCGAGTGGCGAGGAGTAATGCACGACGCCGGCGCGGGTTCGGGGATGGTACACAGCCATGTAAGGCTCCCGGCTGCCGTAGCTGAAGCGCGAGACCGGACCGTACTTCTGATTGCCCACGATGCTCTGGTCGACGCCCGCCGAGTTCAACGGCCAGGTGTCGATGTCCGCGAAGCCGTGGGCCGCGGTAAATTCCATAGGATAGAGAATCCGGCTGTCATCCCAGACTTCAACCCCGGCGTTGGTCCACCAGTAAAAGCGGTGACGCACGGCGCTGCGGTTATAGAGCACGGTCTTCTGCTCCAGATAGTCTCGGCCCGGCCGTAAGGTAAGCTGCACCTGCCACTGCATGCCGTAGACGCGGTCAATGTTGCCTACCCAGACGGAAGCGCTGCCGTCGGGATCGCTGGTCATGGCGAAATCAACCGGTGAGACCGTCATCCAGTTGTGTGAGACCGGAAAGTTGAACTCGATTCCCAGAGCCGCCCACATGCCGCGGTAGGCGATGCGGGCAAACTTGATGCTGGGATTGGCATAGAACATGGAAGCGCCGTTGATCTTATCGATGCAGGTGTACAGATGTCCGCCGAGATCGGGAAGGACCGTACACTTCAGATATTCGTTTTCCAGATTCAGCGTCCGCCACGAGCGGGGCACGCGGCGGTCCAGCAGGCTGTGGCGCAGCGTGTAGGGGTAGTTGTAGAAGCTGCCGGTGATGAACAGGTCGAAGGGCGGATTGGGATCAGGCAGGCCCTCTTCCGAGGTAGGAATGGTCAGCGTGCCTTCCCAGACCTGCACTCTCGGCTGCGCGTCGGCGCGGAGGGCGGAGCAGGTACAAACTAAGGCGAGGAGGACAGACGAGAGGGAATCGATGCGGACATATCTCGTGAGCCGGCAACCTAAATTCCACCATGAACATGCCATGGGTGGGCATGGTAAACCTTTTTTTGACCGGCGAATACGCTGCGGGTGACGTCATCGCAAGGTATGACCCGTTCCAATGTGGTCAAATAGCGGTCCTGACACTTTGCCTGGATCACAGTCTGTTGCTCTTTAGGACGACATGAATTCATCCCCCACCGCCGCGCGCGAAACCTTGTGGAGCGACAATCGAATCCTGTGGGCCATGGCGGGCGCCCTGGCTGTGGCGCACATGCTGACCAACGGGCAGTACGGCTTCCATCGTGACGAACTGGCTACGCTCGATGACGCCCGCCACCTGGCGTGGGGATTTGTCGCCTACCCTCCACTGACGCCATTCCTGGGCCGCGTGTCTCTGGCACTGTTTGGAGTCTCGCTGCGCGGTGTGCGCACTTTCCCCACCTTGGCTCAGGCGGCGTGCCTGATTGTGTCTGGCCAGATGGCGCGGGAAATGGGGGGAGGACGTTTCGCGCAGGTGGTGGCTGCGCTGTCGGTGGCAACCGCCCCGGTCGCACTCTTTTCAGGGGTGGTTTTGCAGTATGTAGCCTTCGATTATCTGTGGTGGGTGGCGACGGCCTATCTGGTGATCCGCCTGCTGCGGAGCGGAGATGAAAGGTGGTGGCTCGCAGTGGGCGCTGCGGTCGGGCTGGGAATGATGACCAAGTATTCCATGGCGTTTCTTGTGGCCAGCCTCGGGGCAGGGTTTGTTTTGACCGGCGCGCGCAGGCATCTGCGCAGCCGCTGGTTGTGGATGGGAGCCGCGGTTTCATTGATCATCTTTCTTCCCAATCTGATCTGGCAGATTCGACATGACTTCATTTCGCTGGAGTTTCTGCGCCATATTCACGCGCGCGACGTGCGCATCGGCCGCACCCAGGCGTTCCTGCCGGAACAGCTATACGTGGCCACAAATTTCGCCACTCTACCGCTGTGGATTACCGGGCTTTTTGCCCTGTTCAAGCTACAACCGCTCAGGCTTTTTCGTCCTCTGGCCTGGACATTTGTGGTCCTTCTGGGGTTGTTCGTCGTTGCCAAAGGTCGGGGATATTACATGGCTCCCGCCTATCCCATGCTGCTCGCGGCCGGCGCGGTGGTGCTGGAAGGCCGGCTGAGTTCGTTGAGCCAGGCGTGGTCGCGGCTTCTCCGCGCCGTTGTGTTAGGAGTGCTGGCGGTCAGCGGGCTGACCATCGCGGCCATGGTTCTGCCTGTGGCTCCGGTCAACTCCGCCTGGTGGCGCTGGGCAAACATCGGAGATTTTCGCGAGGAAATAGGTTGGCCGGAACTGGTGGCCGAAACCGCGCGTGTCTGGGACTCCCTTCCTGCGGACGAAAAAGAACATGCAGCGATCCTGGCCGCGAATTACGGTGAAGCCGGCGCTATCAACCTCTACAGGGGCGCGTTTGGTTTGCCGCAGGCCATCAGCGAAGTGAATTCCTTTTGGCAACGGGGCTATGGCGATCCTCCGCCGCAGACTCTCATCGTTCTGGGCCTGTCACGCTCCTATGCGCAGGAAATTTTCTCCTCTTGCGAGTTGGCGGGCCACATCAGCAACCGCGACGGCGTCAAGAATGAAGAGACCTCGGATCATCCCGATATTTTCCTGTGCCGCGGCCTGCGCGAGCCCTGGCCGGAGTTCTGGAAGAAATTCCGCCATTTTGGCTAGGGCTGTGCGCTGACGCCGAAGCATCTGCCTTGCCTGCTACTATTAAGTCCAACCGTTGGCAAAGGACGCAGCAGCGCCGGAATTTTCCGAAGTAACATGATTGACGTTCACTCCCATCTTCTTCCCGGCCTGGATGACGGCGCGAAGTCCTGGGACATCACCCTGGAGATGTGCCGCTTGGCGATTGAAGATGGCATTACTCATATCGTTGCCACGCCCCATGCCGACGACACCTACACCTACGACCGCGACCGCGTTCGCGACACGATCGCCCTGCTGAATGAGAAGATCGAGGGGCGCCTGTCCTTCAGCATTGGTTGTGATTTCCATCTCTCCTTCGAAAATATTGAGGACGCGATTGCGCATCCCGAGCGCTACACCATCGCGGGACGGCAGTATCTGCTGGCCGAACTCAGCGATTATGGAGTCCCGCCGTACCTGAAGGAAGGCTTGATGCGACTTCAGATGGCGGGCATGACCCCCGTGATCACGCATCCCGAACGCAATGCCATCCTGCAGCGCAACCCAAAGCCGATCCTGGAGTGGGTGGAATCGGGATGCCTGGTACAAATCACGGCTTCCTCGATCACCGGATTCTGGGGAGCGGTGGCGAAGCAAGCAGCGTGGTGGCTCCTCCACCATGACGCCGTGCACGTCATCGCCACGGACGCGCACGACGACAAGCATCGCCCTCCGCTTCTGTCCGCGGCGCGCGAGGCTCTGGCCAAGCGGTTTGGCCCCGACATGGCTCGGGTCCTGGTTTTGGACAATCCCGCCGCGATGGTCGCCGGGCGCGCGGTCCTCACGCCACGGGGAAGCTCACCGACCGGCGCGCAAGCAATGCATAACCAAACGGTTGACTGAGCCCGCCATGCGTCTAGTATTTCCCTAGTATGGCCGCGATTGAGGCGGCCGGCTAGCGTGGTGGCTTGCATGAATGTTGAAGCCCTCAAGGCGCGTTTCAAACCTGGCCCCGTCGCCCGCAAGCGGATGGGATGGACCCTCGCCGTCCTGGCGGTCGTTTACGTAGTGTTCGGCAGCTATATCTGGTGGGCCATGTGTCAGCCCCCGGAGGTGTTCGGGCAGGTCATGAAGAAGATGCCTGCACCGGTGGTCTTCCTGGCGTTTCCATTTGAGACGCTCTGGACGCACGCTCGCGCGGGCAATCTCCGGATTGGCGATCCGGCTCCTGACTTCTCCCTTCTCAAGCTGGATAAGACAGAACGGGTTCAGTTTGCCGCGGTGAACCGGCTGCAGCCCGTGGTGCTGGTCTTCGGAAGCTACACCTGACCGCCTTTCCGGCGGGAGGTTCCCGCTCTCAACAAGCTCTACGAGGAATATGGCAACCGGGTAGCCTTCCTGGTGGTGTACATCACCGAAGCCCACCCCAGCGACGTATGGCAAATGGAGAGCAACATCAAGGATCAGGTGGTGTTTGCCAGTCCGAAGAACGAAGACGAGCGCGCGTTGATTGCCGGCGCCTGCGTGCGCAAGCTGGGTATCAAGTTCCCCGCCGTGCTGGACGAATTCGGCAACTCCACCGAGCGGGCCTACACCGGCTGGCCGGACCGGTTGTATCTGATCGACCACAATGGCCGGGTCGCGTACAAGAGCCGGCCCGGTCCGTTTGGCTTTAAGCCCGATCAACTCAGCGCGGCCCTGGCTCAGGTAGTGGGTGGGAGGTAAGAGACGGAACCATTGTGGTTCGTGCTGCATCTCCCGCCTGTTTACGGCAGTTCCAGCCTGCGCGCAGCCCATGGCTACGGCGTGATCCGGACCATGACAACGGCATGGGCTCCAACCACGGCGGAAAACCTGTTCCTGAACTCTCCCAGGTCGCATGCCCTCCAAAGATCGCGAACCCTGGCATTCAAATGACCGGGATACCCGAGATTTTCCCAGGAAACCGTGAGCTCGCGCTCTTTGGAGTCGCGGTTCAGGAGGACCACCGCCCGGCTTCCATCCTGCAACTGTTTAGCCCAGACCTCTAGATCTCCATCCTTGCCTACGCGGTGTGCCTGGTCTCCGAGCGGGTCCTGGTTTACGGCAATTACTTCCCTGTTAGTCAGGATGTCGCGGATTTCAGGCTTCATGTCGTGCAGGTCGTTGCCCGCGATCAGAGGCGCGGCCAGAACCGCCCACAGCGAGAAGTGCGCCCGATATTCCTCGGTGGTCATGCCGCCGTTGCCCACTTCCAGCATGTCAGGATCGTTCCAGTGGCCGGGTCCGGCGTAGGTTTCCAGCCCATTTTGCAGATCGAGGATGTTCAGCATGCCCAGCTGGCCTTTCCCGCTGGTTTCCCACTGGTCGCTGATGTCCCCGGTGGTGCGCCACAAATTTCCGCCCACGGTCTTGCCCCACAGCCAGGGCTTAGCCGTGCCCCACTCGCAGATGCTCAGGACGATGTCGCGCCCGGAGGCGTCGAGCGCGTTGCGGATCAGCGCGTAGGAAGCTTCTGCATTCTGGGTCGTAGTGTGGCACCAGTCGTACTTGAGGTAGTCCACGCCCCAGGCAGCATACTGGAGCGCGTCCTGATACTCATGGCCCAGGCTGCCGGGGCGTCCCGCGCAGGTCTTGCTACCCGCGTCGGAATAAATTCCGAACTTCAAGCCGAAGGAGTGAACATAGTCCGCGAGGACCTTGATGCCGGATGGAAAGCGTTGCGCATCGGCTACGATATTGCCGTTCTTGTCGCGCGCGACTTGCCAGCAGTCGTCGATGATGACATAGCGATAACCTGCTTCCTTCATCCCCGACTTCACCATGGCGTCGGCCATCTGCCGGATCAGGTCCTCGCTCACGTTGCACCCGAATTTGTTCCAGCTGTTCCATCCCATCGGAGGAGTGAGGGCCAACATCCTGGGTTGGGCGTTGAGCAGTGGGTTGCCGCTCAACAAGCTCGCCAGCAGAAGCAGCAGCCGTGCTCTTGTCATTTTTCCTCGACCTTGTGTACGGTTGTACCCGATCCGGGGTTGCGGTCTGAGCGTGCGGTCGATTGCCGGACCACCAGGCGGGGCTCAATGAGGACCTTGCGCGGGCGTTGGACCCGTTTTTCTCCAATCCGCTCCAGCAAAAGGTTGGCGGCGCGCTTGCCGATTTCTGCGGTGCCCTGATCCACCGTGGTGAGCGGTACCGCGAGAAAATCCGAATTGTGAACATTGCCCGCCCCGACCACGGCGATGTCACACGGAACCTTCAGTCCCATCTCGGCGATCGCCCTCATGGCGCCAATCGCAACCGGATCGTTGTAGCAGAACAAGCCGTCGGGAGCGGATGCGGTCTCGAGCAATTTGCACATCGCATCGTGGCCGGTAAAGTCCTGATAGCCGGCATCCACGATATAGCGGGGACACACCGGCAATCCATGTTTGAGCAGCGAGCGGCGATAGCCCTCCATTCGCTTGGTGGCGATACCGATTCCTGGGCCCCGCAGATGGGCAATCCTGCGGCAGCCGCGCTCGATCAGATGATCGGTGGCCAGTTCGCCGATGGCGGCGTTGTCCACGCCCACGAAGCTGGCCCGCACCCCCGCGACCGGACGGTCAATCAGCACCAGCGGCACCTTCCGCTTGCGGATACCCTCAAACGCCGACGCTCCGGATTGCGCGGAAGCCAGAATCAGGCCGTCCACCTGCCGTGCCAGCAAGGACTCGGCCTCGTTTTTCTCCAGCTGCGGGTCCTCTTCAAAATAGGAGATGATCACGTGATAGCCATGCGGCCGCACGGTCTCGGCCACGGCTTTGGCAATCTCGGCGAAGAACGGATGGGTAAAATCCGGCAACAGCAACCCGATGGTAAAGGTGCGCCGGGTCACCAGGCTGCGGGCGATCCAATTCGTCTGATAGTTGAGTTCTTTAGCCCGCTGCAGGACGCGCTTGCGCGTGGCCGCGCTGATCTTTCCCTGGTTGCGCAGAACCTTCGACACCGTCACCACGGAGACGCCCAGGCCCCGCGCTATGTCCTGCTGGGTAACAGCCATGATCGCGACCCATACTACATCGAAATCTTCGGTGAAACGATTTAATGGGCTGGCTCTTCAAGCGGCACTCGCTGTGCCGGGGCTGAAACTATGTCCGGCAGACACCGGTCTGGAGCCCCTGAAAGCATAGTAGGCGATGTATACATAGCAGACCGCCCGCAGGATGAAAGCATGATGAATGCCGATGCGGTCCGCCAGGGCTCCCTGCAACACAGGAATGACCGCCCCGCCAACAATGGCCATGATCAGCAGGCCGGACCCGTCGCCCGTGAGGGGACCCAGCTCGGCAATGCCCAGGGTGAAGATACTGGGGAACATCACGGAGTTGAACAGGCCCACCAGGATAATGCTCCACATGGCGAGCGAACCGAAAGCGAGCATCGAAGTGCACACCAGCAGGCAGGCCACGATGGCGGCAAAGCCCAGCACGGCTCCTGTTTGGACCTTCTGTAGAACCGCGGAACCGATAAACCTGCCGGTCATTGCGCCCAGCCAGTAGTACGAGACATATTTGGCGGCTTGCAGCTCGGTGATATTGCCGATGTAGGCCTGACTGAAGTAATTGATCAAGAAACTCCCGATCGAGACTTCGGCGCCCACGTAGACGAAGATTCCCACCGCTCCCAGCACCAGGTGGCGGTACTTCCAAAGGCTGACCCTGCCATTGGCAGCGCCGTGCCGCTCCGCGCCCGGCATCGGCGGCAGCCTGAACCCGGCGATGGCCAGCGCCAGGGCAAACAGGGCGAACCCGATGACCGTGTAGGGCAACTTGACCGACGATGCCTCCTGAATGCGATACGCCTGAAGCACGGCCGGCGTCATATCGCGCAGCGCATCGGACCCTTTAGGTGCGGCGTTCAGGATGAGGTGTGCGCCCAGCCAGGGTGCGATGGCCGTTCCCAAGGAATTGAAGGCCTGGGCCAGGTTGAGCCGACTCGACGCCGTCTGCGGCGGCCCCAAAACCGCCACATAGGGATTGGCTGCCACTTGCAGGGCGGTGATGCCCGCCGCCAGCACCATCAGCGCGGCGAGAAACAACGGATAAGAAGGGACGCTTGCGGCCGGCACAAGCAGCAGCGCTCCCGCGCCCATGGTGAACAGGCCAGCCACCATGGTCCGTTTGTAGCCGATGGCATCAATCACTCTGGCCGAGGGAATGGAAAACAGGAAGTATGCCGAAAAGAAAGCAAACTGAATCAGCATCACCCTTGCGTAGTTCAGATCAAAGATCGACTTGAGGTGCGGAACCAGAACGTCATTCAGAACGGTGACGAAGCCCCACATGAAGAACAGGGTGGTAACCACCGCCAGAGGGATCTTGTATCCAGAGTCGGAAGTTTGTGCCGGAACAGAGGTGGAGCGCAGGTTGACGATAGCCATCGACACCCCGCTGAGAGACTCCGTCCTTTCGTGCGCGGGCGTCTCAAGCGCGAGCATCATACCATCGCCTGCAGGGATGGCCGGGATGTTAGGGGCTATCGGTTAGCCGCAAGCAAAATAGCGGATTGAATCAAGGGCATGGGATCCGGCGCGGGCCGAATCCGACTTCGTGGGCCCCGTGGATTACCATGCGGCAAGGGCAGAGTGATTTCTGGCATCCCCACCCAAGCCCTGGCGCTACCCCTCGGCCATCAGGTCGGTATGACAGTGCAACGCCACCCCCCAGAGGCAGGGCTCGGAGGCCAGGCGCTGCAGGCCGACCTCACCGGCCTGTTCGGTACCGGGACAGCCTGTCCAGACAACGCGGAACTGCGCCTTTTCCTGGTCGAGCTGAACTTCCAGGATTTCTCCCACCCGCACCCGGCGGCGCATGCCCTGGATGACCGCACCGCTGCTGCTGATGTTCTTGGCTCGGGCCAGTTGCATGAACGGGAGATCGTGCGCGTCCACTCCCCAGACCCGTACCGGTAACTGTGTGCTGACTCGAGGACTGCGGCGACGGTCCATCTTGCGCTCCTTTGTGCTGCGAGGATGGTAGGGTGTTCTCCGGGACATGAAAACTTACTCCGGTCACAAGATTGAGGTATCGCGAGTCACACAGTTAAGTACAGACGTTTCAGCTATTTAGAGTGGGAAGACAGAAACGAAGCCAAGACTAGTTGGACAGCGAGCACGCGCCTGGACCCCGCGGGTCGCCGCAAGCGCCACAGGCGCCACCAGGGGATGGGCGGGAGGAGGAACTGCTCTTGGCGCTGACCGCAAACACGGAAAGCTGTTCAGCCAGCTTCTGGCTGTGGCACTTGGGGCACTCAGCCTTCTGCTTGCCATAGAGCAAGGCTTCAAACTGATGATGGCAGTCCTTGCAGATGTACTCGAAGATAGGCATCACTCTGCTCCGTGGGAAGTCCCTCGGCCTCCACGCACCATTTAAAATCAACCGGTGGCGGCGATGCAAACTGAATCTCCGGTATTCCGGCCGCGTTGGGGGCTGAGGGGCGGACACCGGCAAACCCTGGCCGGCTTCTTCCTTAACCGGCGCATCGCACTTCCGCCTGCCGAAAAACGGCTGGTCGAGGTTGAACCCGGGGTGAGGGTCC
Organism: uncultured Acidobacteriaceae bacterium; assembly: GCA_964408515.1. Taxonomy (GTDB): domain Bacteria; phylum Acidobacteriota; class Terriglobia; order Terriglobales; family Acidobacteriaceae; genus CAYOZX01. Next base: position 37,144 of record CAYOZX010000002.1, read on the forward strand.
TGGCCCATTGCCATTGGCAAAACGACCGGCAAAGCGCGCTGACGGTTCTGCTGGTCCATGGACTGGAAGGATCAAGCGAGTCGCAGTACATGCTGGGAATTGCCGCCCGCGGACTGGGCTTCGGCATGAACGTGGTCCGTATGAATCAGCGCAACTGCGGCGGCGCCGAGGATGAATCGCCGACCCTCTACCATTCCGGGCGCTCCCAGGATGTGGCCGCTGTCGCGCAAGATCTGATCACGCGGGACCGCGTGTCGCGCTTTGCCCTGGCGGGATATTCCATGGGCGGCAATCTGGTGCTCAAGCTGGCAGGCGAGTGGGGAAAGTCGGGCCCCAAGCAGTTTTGCGCGGTGGCTGCGGTGTGTCCCACGGTCAATCTCGCCGCATCGGCGGACGCGTTGCACCTGCGCCCTAATCGCTTGTATGAGCAGTATTTCCTCTGGAAGCTGAATCGACGTCTGCGCGCTAAGGCCAAAAGATTTCCCGGTGTATTCGATACCTCCCGGCTGCGTGGCATCGCCAGCCTGCGCGATTTCGACCACCGCATCACCGCCTACTACTGCGGATTCACGAGCGCCGACGACTACTATGACCGCGCCGCCGCGGCCCACGTCCTCGACCGCATCGCAGTGCCGGCATTGATCCTGCACGCGGCCAATGATCCTTTTGTCCGTATTCTCCCGGAGACCCGCCGGAAGATTCTCGCCAACCCTAACATCAGGTTTCTCGAAACCAAGGACGGGGGCCACTGCTCGTTCCTGGCTTCGGCCAATGGCAACCGAAATGGCGGACACTGGGCCGAGGAGCAGGTGGTGGAATTTCTGCGCACTTCACAGACTGCCTGATTCGGGATCGCCAAGGGACGTTTCCCTTCTCTCGCCACGATACAATCACGGCCAGATGAATTTCGGGAAAGCAATCTGCGCTGCTCTTTTGATGGGAGCATTGCCGCTCCTGCTGCAGGCTGAGCCCGTCTCACAACTGCGCTATACCGGTTATGTCAACGATTTCGCGAAGGTTCTTGACCCGGATTCTGTTTCGCAATTGGCAGACATCTGCCAGCAGCTTGACGGGAAAGCTCGAGCCCAAGTCGCGGTGGTGACCGTCAATTCCCTGGACGGCTCCGATGTCGAGAGTTATGCCGTCGATTTGTTCAAGAGGTGGGGAATCGGCTACAAGGGCACCGATCGCGGCGTGCTGATTCTCCTGGCAGTCCAGGACCGCCGTTACCGCATCGAGGTCGGCTACGGACTGGAACCCATCCTGCCCGATGGCAAGGTCGGAGGGTTTGGCCGCGAAGCCGTTCCCTATCTGAAGCAGGGAGATTACAACGGCGCAGTGCTGCTGATGACCTCCCGGGTCGCCGGCGTGATCGCGCAGGATGCCGGTGTGACCCTGTCCGGTCCGCAACCGCAGTTGCGGGCGCCCCCGCAAGAGCCGGAGCGTGGCATCTCCGCCGGGGGTCTGATCCTTCTGGCCCTTATCGTCTTGCTAGTACTGTTTACGCCTTTACGCGGGCTCCTGTTCTGGCTCCTGCTTTCTGGTGGGGGCGGGGTCCGGCGGG
>CAYOZX010000003.1:0-21697 GCA_964408515.1 uncultured Acidobacteriaceae bacterium
GAGGAAGTAGGCAGCCACCTTGCGATGCACGCCGGCCTCGTCTTTCAGGCTCTCAGGCGTGGGTCCGGAGCCGAAATCGAAATAGCGTGACAGGCCCGTGGTTCCGGCGACGTGGGGGTCGCGGTTCCAGGTCTCGTAATCGCTGGCGGCGTAGCCATAAGCTTTTTCCAGCCAACTGCGGTCCTGGCGGCCGGCGGCCTTGTCCGCCTCGTACACGGCCATGATCATGGAAGTCAGAAAGGGCGGCTGGGAGCGGGTGAGGTAGTAGGCGCGATTGGCGTTCAGGATGGTTCCGTAGTGCTGGATCTCGAAAAAGAAATTCTCCACCATGCCCCGGGCCAAGTCCACCCGGCCGGCCTGCACCAGACCGAGGATGATGAAATAGCTGTCCCAACCGTACATCTCATTGAAACGCCCTCCGGGGACCACATATCGGTTTTCCAGATACAGCAGGCCGGGAGGAATCTTCGAGGGATCAATCTGCCCCGGAGCAGTTACCGCCATGGGGAGCGGTTCAACGCGGACGCTGCAGCGCTTCTGCATCTCCTGCAGCGCTCCCGGGAGCGGATACTTAGCTGGCAGATATAACACGGAGGATTCGGTCAATTTGGGATCGACGACTGTCTGGCAGTCAGTCATGGAGCGAGTGAGGGTATCCCAGCCGGAAGAGATGTATTTCAGGATGGGATCGAGGCCAGGGGGCGGAGCGGCTGTCCTCGGCTCCGCGGCAAAGGCCATGCCAGCCGGCAGAAGGAGCCACCAGACGAAGAGCGCGGGCAAAGCGATGCGATGGCGGCCCCACTTCTTAAGCGCAAAAATGCTCAATTGCCCCAGCTCCCCTTTTCCGCGCTCAAACCGCCATGCGACGCGCCTCGGCTTCTTTTTGGGTAATGTAGCTCAGCAGGATGTCGCGCGAGGAGACCAGGCCCTTGAGCTCCTTGCCATCTACGATGGGCAGGTGGCGGAAACCGAATTCACGCATGAGATAGAGGCAGTTCTCCACCGTCTCGCTCACGCTCACGGACTTGGGATTAGCGGTCATGACTTCGGAAACTTTGGTCGTTCCCGGCATGCGTCCTACGGCTACAACGCGGTTCATCACATCGCGCTCGGAGAATATGCCCACGAGCTGACCCTCGCGCAGGACGGGCAAGGCCCCGATGCGGCGCTCCATCATGAAGCGGGCCGCTTCCAGGACGGTGCTGTCGGCATCAATGGAATACACGGGGCGATCCTTCACCAGGTCGTAGACCAGGGGCATAGGCGGCTCCTTGGAAGCAGCGCTGGGAAACCCCTCCCGGGGCGGCAAAGTGCAACACTCTACCACGTATGGGTGTTGGTATCTATCCCCGTGCGGGCGGGGTGGTGGCGCCGGGCTGGGAGGGAAAAGCCGGCGGCTTGGGCGGCTGTATTCCTCCTGGGCCTCGATCTCAGGTCAGCGGGCGCCCGCGTAGTATCCCTTTTTGTGGTGAACCTGCAACTTCGGGCTGCCGGGAGCGGAACTTACGCTGACCTTGAGTTTGCGCCACTTACCGTCCCGGGCGGGGTTTTGCGGCCGGTAGCCGAGCACGTACTGGCTGCGCATCTGGCGGCTCAATGCAGCGGCGGTTTGAGGCACCTTGGCCAGGCCTGAAACCGGCACGGTGTAGCCGCCGGTCACATCGGTGATCTCGCTCAGCCATCGCTTCCCCATCGTCTCTTCAAAGGAGCGGAAGAACATGCCTTCGAAGATGCCGATGGCGTACACCTCGATGTTGGCTTCTTCCACCAGATTTCGTATCTCCTTCAGGCGATAACGGCTGTGATTGTCTCCCCCGTCGGAGATGACGAGCAGGGCACGGCGTGGATATCGGGCCGATCGCATTTGCGCGACCGCCATGTAGACGGCGTCCAGCAAGGCGGTGTGTCCCTCAGGGACGCGGCCCGCAAGATCCTGCGCTATCTCCTCCAGAGGGCCGTTGCTCGCCAGAAGCTGAGGCTGGTCGGCAAACGTAACCACGAAATAGTCGTCTCCCGGATTGGCGTTCTTGGAGAATTCCTCCAAGGCAGCGCGTTCTGTAACCAGCTTGTTGCTCATGCTCTTGCTCAGATCGAGCAGCACTCCGATGGAAATAGGCGCATCTTCCTGGGAAAAAACGCTTATGGGCTGAGGCTGATTGCCCTCAAACACAGCAAAGTCCTTCTTTTGCAAGCCGAGCACAGGACGATTCATTTCGTCAGTGACCGTGACCGGAACCAGCACGATGTCGACATCGGAGCGGATGGTCGCCGCCGGGCGCTTTTCGACGGCGCGGCCGAGGGTAGAAGAGGAAGCGCCGGCCGCTGCTGGCGATTTCGCCTGTACGTCACCGACCCCGAGACAGAATGCATTCGTCGCACCGACGGGTATGCTCAGCAGCAGAACCAGGAGAAAGCGCATGGGCAGCGTGAGGCGGACACTGGATCCAACACGCGCGCGGGATGTTAGCACCTGGCGGGCAGTCTTACCAGAAAAAAAGCCGGGAAAGCCGCGTCAGACGGGGCCGCCGGCGGGGATGGAAAGCTGAAAAAACTTGCACTCGCGCCAAGAACGGGCAAGGGGATTCTGGGGCAAAAGCAAAAACGGCAGTCCGATGCTATCCGGGCTGCCGTTCGGGTCGCGACGGTCAACCTTCAAAAACGCACTTGCGGGCCGAAGGTCACCTTCAGGTTGCTCCTGGCGCCTCCGGAGAAGTACACCTCGTCCCCCACTTCAGCGCGCAAGCCGATGTGTCCCCAATAACCTTCCAGCCCGACGCCAGGATAGACCGCGAAGCGAGTGTTGCCGGCATCCACATTGCCGAATGCCTGGGCCACGCTCTGGTCACTGCTGGCGAAGTTGATGAATCCTACCTTGCCGGTGGCGAAGACGTTCGCGTTTCCGCTCCCGAAGCTAAATTTAGGTCCGAAAAGACCATGAAAAGGGCGCGTCCGCGTGGTCACAAAGCTGGTCGTGCCCCCGTTGTTGAAGAAGGTCGTCTGGTTTCGCTCGAAGTCATACGACAGCTCGCCTTCCATGGTGGTCCAAGGATTGAGCCGCACGCCGACGCGGCCCCCTAATCCCACAAAATTGATGGTGTTGCTGGTGTCGAAGCGGTAGTACTCCCCAAAGCCTCCGATTTGGATCCGATCCTCGGTCTGGGCCTGTACGAGTGCCGGAACAACCAGTAAGCCGGCAAAGACTATAAGCAATGCTAAACGTCTCATGTGATGCGGTCTCCCGATGGCGATAAAAGGCACTTTGAGAGCGGAGATGTTTTCCTGCCATTTCTCGATATACGATGCATTCAGATCAAAACAGGTTGGGCCCAGCCCTTACTCTGCGCAAATAGTGGACAACTGATGACTTGCAGGCGTGGCTGGAGGTCCGGAGGCGCGCACCGCGCCCCCGGTGTCGAGCAGTTCCCGAGAAATGAGATGTTCAGGCTTGTGCTAGCGGGGAGAACCTGTGGCCGAGGTCCGCTCCTGACGCGGAGTCATAGAGACGACCGTGTACTCTCGCTCTTTGTCGTCGCCATCTTCCACCCGCAACAGCATTTTGTCCTTCTGGAGGCGGAATTGAGCCTTCTCGCCCACAGGAAGTAAGACGGGATGTTTGTCGTCGCGAGGACGAATGCGATAGATAACCGTGTCGCTTTGCAGCAGGTATTCCTGGCACAGGAGAGCCTTGCTTTTCTTGTGGGCGGAATCGGTGCCCACGATCTCTCCCATGATGCTCTTGCCGCTGTTCTCGTCCACGCCGCATTCAGCGGAGTCCATCTGCAGCAGGGTGCCGTTCTGGTGGGGCTTGGGGTCCTTGGCTTGAGCGATGGACGTCAGCATGATGGCAGCGATAAGAATCCGGGTTTTCATTGCAGTCCTCCTGTGAGGGACAGGCCGGCGAGCCAGTCGCCCGGCTGGGTTAAAGAAAGACCATTGTCGTCCGGCAAAGCCACGCCCAACAGGTCACCAGGGTGATTGACCGTGAGTAACGGCCGCAGGAGGCGGTACGGCTCCAAAGAGGGTAGTCGACAAGGCTTGCCCTTCGAACTGTTTTCCGGAGCTCACGGCATGGCATCGGCCGGAGCGCCGGTCATTAGGATGATTGAGATCGACAGGGCTCAGCCTACAAAGAATCATAGCTACAAATAACCATAGTTGACTCGGCCCCCTGGCCCCTTTAGGCTGCCTATAGTTACGCTGGGGTGACTGCGGTAACCCGGCCTGAAACGGGCCTTCGGAATGGGAAAAGAAGGCACGGACAACCATCTGCAATCGACCGCAACAGGTACAACGAAAAGATAGTTACGCCGCATCTGAAATAGTGCGGCCGGAAAGTCGGACTTGACGGACGCGAAAAAACTACAGAGCGACAAGCTTTCTGAAGTGGAGGCGATCGAGCGTGCGAAGCAGGGTGACGCCGAGGCCTTTGAGTTGCTCTACGGGCTGCACAAGCGGCGTGTGTATTCGCTATGCCTGCGCATGACAGCCAACACGGCGGAAGCCGAGGACCTGACTCAGGAAGCTTTTCTGCAGTTGTTTCGCAAGATCGGCACGTTCCGCGGCGAATCCGCTTTTTCCACCTGGCTGCACCGGATGGCGGTCAACGTCGTCCTCATGCAGCTGCGGAAAAAAAGCCTGCCCGTGGTTCCGCTGGAAGAGACGGTGGAGAACGAGGAGGAAGCGCCGAAGAAGGAACTGGGCGCGCCGGATCCGTTGCTTACCGGCTCCGTCGACCGGTTGCGGCTGCAGCGGGCGGTGGATGACCTGCCGCCGGGATATCGCAGGATTTTTGTACTGCATGATGTCGAAGGGTACGAGCACAACGAGATTGCGGCCATGGTGGGATGTTCCATCGGGAACAGCAAGTCTCAGCTGCACAAGGCGAGGATGAAGTTGCGGGAGTCGCTCCGGACGAGCAGAGCCGAAAAGGCCGCCAAGCCGTAAGGAGCGAGCAAGACAGGCGTTACTGGGGAGAGAGGATGTATGACGTGCGCAGAGTTTCAGGAGCTTTTGCCCGGTGTGCTGGAAGGGGGCGGGGGAGCGGAGCCGGCAGCGCATCTGAAGTCCTGCCCGGCGTGCTCGGGTCTGGTTGCGGATCTGGAAGCCATCGTACGTGAGGCGCCGGAGCTGCAGGAGATCAACGAGCCGAGCCCTCGGGTATGGAATTCCATCGAGATCGCGTTGCGGCAGGAAGGGCTGATTCGGGATCCGCAGTCGAGACCTGAGCTAGTCCGCTTGCCCAGGCGGGGATGGAGCCGCTTGTGGCTGGCGCCCGTGGCCGCAGCGCTGGTGCTGGTGGCTGTGGGCGTGTATCAACGGTCTCAGCAGACTGGTCAAGTGGCGCAGCAAGGAGCGGTTCCCGCAGTGGCGGTCAGCGCCCGGATGCCGGCCAGAGCCAGCATCACCCCCGCCGATCAGCAGTTACTGGAGGCGGTAGCGCGCCATTCGCCGGCCATGCAAGCCACCTACGCCTCGACCCTGCAGAGCGTGAATGACTATATCGCCGACGCAGAGGAGTCTGCCCAAGCGGACCCCAGCGATGAGGAGGCACAGCGCAGCCTGTTCGACGCATACGAACAACGCGCCACAGTTTACGAGATGGCTTTGGACCGTTCTCTGCCATAATGGAACGGTTGGCGTACCGTGTGCAGTGACAGGGGGCGGGAAACGCGCCGGGGAGTGCGATTCTCGGAGGGTTAGAGTTATGCAGCGTGCGCATCGGACGGTACAACTGGCTTTGGTGGTGTTGCTGGCCAGCGTGATCTTCGCCACGGCGGAGACGCGCAAGGAGTTTCGCTTCACGGTAGGAACCAAGCCGTCGATCTCAATCACCAATCAGTATGGCCCCATTGATGTCAGACCCTCGGTGGGGAACCAGGTGATCGTCGTGGCCATTCTCCATTCCGACAAAGTCGAAATCGACCACGACCAGAGCGGAAGCCGGGTGGACATTACCACCCACCTGTTGACCGATGCCAACCCGGAAAACGCAAAGGTGGACTACCAGGTGCAGGTGCCGGCAGACGCCAGCGTCACGCTGCGATCGGTTTCCGGGCCGATCCACGCGGAAGGCCTGCACGGCGACGTGGTCGTGGAAGGCAGCCAGGCCAACACCGATGTGCGCGACATCAGCAATGCCCACGTCCATGTAAAAACTTTGAATGGTCCGGTGACCCTGAGCAACATCCGGAACGGGCACGTGGAGATCACATCGGTCCACGGGGACATCACCCTGAACTCGGTGAGCGGCCCGCAGGTGCAGGCCAACTCGGCGAGCGGAAAGATCCGCTATGACGGAGATTTCGGCAGCGGCGGCGAATACTACCTTTCCAGTCACAGCGGCGACATTGAAGCCAGTGCGCCGACCGAGGCCTCCATTGACGTGACTGCGCGCTCGGTGCGGGGGCAGGTGGAGAACGACTTTCTGCTGCAGCCCAAGCACACTTCCTTCGCCGTGAAAGCAGGGAGTGCCTTCGCAGGTACGATGAACAAGGCGGCATCCTCGGTCCGGCTGTTTTCCTTCAGTGGTAAAATTCACCTCAAGAAGCGCTAACCCAGAGACATTTTGAGAGGGCCGGCGAGGGGCAGTCGGAAACCTCGCCGTGGGCCTGGAGATGAGCACTAGACCGCGCGGACAGGCCGGGTCGACGATGTCTGGATCGATTCCGGGAGTGCGGGCCGTTTTTCTCGTGGGGTTCATGGGCGCGGGTAAGACCAGCGTAGGCCGGGAAGTGGCCCGCAGACTGGGTTGGCCCTTCGAGGATCTGGATGACCGTATCCAGAGGCTGGCAGGACGGACGATCGAACAGATTTTCCAGGAATCGGGGGAAGTCAGCTTTCGCCAGCTGGAGCATGCCGCGCTGAAGGCGCTGGTCGGGGAACTGGGTTCGTCCCCGTCCCGAGTGGTGGCCCTGGGGGGCGGCGCTTTCGCGCAGGACAGAAACGGTGAACTGCTGAACAACGCAGAATTCGCCGTGATTTTTCTCGATGCCCCGGTGGAAGAACTGTTTCGCCGTTGCCAGCAGCAGAAGCTGGAACGGCCGCTGCGCCGCGACCGGGAACAATTCCGCCGGCTCTATGAGGACCGGCTTCCGGCGTACAGGAAAGCAGGAACGCAGGTCGAAACCAGCGGCAAGAGCGTTGAGCAAGTGGCGGAGGAAGTCATCCGCAGGCTGTCGCGGTAAGCGCTTCGAAATTTCGCGCAGGACGTGATTCGAGATTTCTCAGGCAAGGAGCTGGCGGTGACGGGTAGAACGGCGCGGGCGGTGGTGATTTCCGGGATCATGCTGATGCTGGCCGCAGGGGCACCCGGAAAAGACAAAGAGAAGGAAAGCGCAGGCCAAACCGTAGATTCCGGGTCCTTCGGAGTGTTCATGGGCGGGAGGCGCGTGGCCACCGAGAAGTTTTCCATCCAGCAGAGTTCGAGCGGCAGCCTGGCGACATCGGAATTCCGCACCGAACCGGGAATTGATGCCGCAGCGCAATCGTCGGAGCTGCAGCTTTCCGCCAGCGGCGACCTGCAGAAATATGAATGGAGAGAACTGAACCCAGGCAAGGCGCACGCCGTGATCGTGCCCAATGACAACATGCTGGTGGAACGGTCCACCGCCGACCCGCAGGCCAAGCAGGAGGAGCATCCCTTCCTGTTGCCGGCTTCCACCAGTGTTCTGGACGACTACTTTTTCGTGCACCGCGAGATTCTCGCCTGGAAGTTCCTGGCCAGCGGGTGCCGCCAGGACAAGGGCCAGGTGGCATGCCCGCCCAACCAACAGGTGAAGTTTGGCGCCATCAATCCCCACCAGCGCTCCTCCCTGCTGGTCAGCATGGCGTTCGCGGGGAAGGAGAAGGTTACGGTGAAGGGAGCAGAGCGGGAATTGAGCCGCTTCGTGCTCAAAAGCGAGGCCGGAGAGTGGTCGCTGTGGCTTGACGATCAGTTCAAGCTGATACGGATCGTGGTCTCCAGTGATAACACCGAGGTGGTGCGGGACTGAGGGTTGTTATGTCCCTGATTGACGCACGCACGACGCGGATTCTATTCACCGCGCTGCTGTTCGCGCTGGTGCTGGGTTTTCTCTATGTCGCGCGCCGGACGCTGATTGCCTTCCTGTTTGCCGTTTTCTTCGCCTACCTGATGGACCCGGTGGTCTCCCACCTGGAGAAGCTGGTGCGGGGACGGGGTCGCGCCATTGCCGTCATTTACCTTTTGCTGGTGGCGCTGGTGGTGACCTTCTTCCTCTCGGTGGGACCGCAGATGGCGCGCCAGGGGCAGCGTTTGAGCGAGTCCCTGCCGCAGCTGCTGGGGCGGGTGAGCTCGGGACAGATCGCAGAGGACATCGGCGCCGAGCACGGCTGGAGCCGCGACACGCGACAGCAGGTCCAGACCTTGCTGGCGCGGCATCGCGAAGATGTGGTCTACCTGGCGCAGCGAGTCGGTCTGCGACTGGCGCAAGTGGCGCAGCAGTCCTGGTTGCTGATCCTGGTGCCGGTGCTGGCGGCGTTCTTCCTGCGCGACGGGCGGTCCTTTGGCGAGGTACTGCTGTCCACGATCCAGGCCGCGCCGCAGCGGGAACTGGTGCAGGGCGTGCTCAACGATATGAATGAAATGCTGGCCCACTTTATTCGGGCCCAGCTGACGCTGGCGGCCTTGTCGATGATCGCCTACACGGCCTTCCTGGCCCTGATGCGAGTGCCCTATGCCCTGGTGCTGGGTACTGCGGGCGGAATCATGGAGTTTGTGCCCGTCGTCGGACCGCTGGTGGCCGCGCTGCTGATTCTGGGCGTGGCGCTGTTGATGAGCTATCCCCACTGGCTGTGGTTGTTGATTTTTCTCGCCGCCTGGCGCATGGTGCAGGATTATGTGATATCTCCGCGTATCCTGGGCAAGAGCACGGAGCTCCATCCCCTGGCGGCAATTTTTGGCGTCCTGGCGGGAGGCGAGATCGCAGGCGTGCTGGGCATCTACCTCTCCATCCCGGTGATGGCCAGCCTGCGCATCATGTGGAGACGGTGGCGGCTCTACGCCGAGAAGCGGCGCTTCGGACCACTCAACGAGTACTCCTTCGGAACGGAAATGGCGCCCGGAAAGAGCGCGGGCCTGGAACTCTAGAGGCAGTCGACGTCGGGTGTTGCCCACGCCATTCGGCTGCTTCCCGCCCTTCCTTTCGCAGCAGGCCTTCACACCGCTTGTCTCTCCTGAGGGTGTGGCCGCGATCTGAATTTGCCACTATCCGGGAAACAATGCTGGCAGACGTTGGAAACGCCTGCGCCTTGTCGCCTGTGTTGTAGAATTTCATCACACCCATATGGCAGCGAAAATCCCCGTAGGAATACTGGGCGCGACCGGGATCGTCGGGCAGCGCTTCGTGCAGATGCTGGAAAACCATCCCTGGTTCGAAGTCGCCTGGCTGGCGGCTTCGGACCGTTCCGGAGGACGACCTTACGCTGAAGCCGCGCGCTGGAAGCTGAAGACAGCCATCCCCTCCCGCGTGGCCGGAATGAAGGTGGCTCCGGCCACTCCGGAAGGCGCGCCCAAAGTGATTTTTGCCGCGCTGGATGCGTCGATCGCGGCGGAGATGGAACCTCGCTTCGCCGAGGCGGGATGCGCCGTGGTCACCAACTCCAGCGCGCTGCGCATGAAGAGCGATGTGCCCCTGGTGATTCCGGAAGTGAATCACGAGCATGTGAAGCTGATCGAGTGCCAGGCGTGGCGGAAGAAGTCGGGGGGCTTCGTGGTCACCAATCCCAATTGCTCGGCCATCGGCCTGGTACTGGCCCTGGCGCCGCTGCAGCAGCGTTTTGGCCTGGATACGGTGATGGCGGTCACCATGCAGGCGGTCAGCGGAGCGGGCTATCCCGGGGTCGCTTCGCTGGATATTCTGGGCAACGTGATCCCCTACATCGCCAAAGAAGAGGAAAAAATGGAGGAAGAAACCCGCAAGCTGCTGGGAAGGTTGAACGGCGCGGGGATCGTGCCGGGGGCGTTTGCGATGAGCGCGCAGTGCAACCGGGTGGCGGTGGAGGACGGCCACACCGAGTCGGTCTCGGTAAAGCTCAGCCAAAAAGCTAAGGCGGAGGAGATCGTGGCGGCATGGAATGACTTCCGCAGCCTGCCGCAGGAAATGAAGCTGCCCAGCGCGCCCGAGCAGCCAGTGCAGTATCTAACTTCTTCCGATCGTCCGCAGCCCCGCCTGGATGCAGACTCAGGCCAGGGGATGACCGCGACCGTGGGCCGCCTGCGGCCGTGCGGCGTGCTGGACTGGAAGTTCACGGTGCTCTCCCACAACACCATCCGCGGCGCGGCGGGCGCGGCCCTGCTGAACGCGGAGCTGCTGAAGGTGCAGGGATACCTCGGGTGAAGGCGCCGCCGCGAGCCCCGCGGGATCCCGATTTCCCATCGTCAGCCCTGAGCGTTGATTCCCGCCGGAAGGAAATTCGCCGATGATCGTGATGAAATTCGGCGGCACGTCGGTGCAGGACGCCCAGGCGATCGAGCGGGCGGCGAGGATCGTCCAAGGCCGCCTGTCGCAAAGCCCGGTGGTGGTGGTCAGCGCCATGGCCAAGGTGACGGACCAGCTCCTCTCCATGGCCCGCGCCGCGGGAAACGGCGATCGCAAGACCGCACTCAAGCTCTGCCGCAGCCTGCAAGAACGCCACTACAATACCGCCGGCGAACTGCTGGGAACCGCGCTCTTCACCCAATTTCACAGCGAACTGGGGGCTGACTTTGAGACCCTCGACGAACTGCTGCGCGGGATCGCCGCCGTAGGCGAGTTGACACCCCGCACCACAGACTATGTTTCCGCGTTTGGAGAAATTCTCTCCAGCAAGATTGTGGCGGCGGCTTTTTCAGCGCTGGGAATGGACTCGGCGCTAGTGGATGCGCGCGAGTGCATCGTAACCGACAGCGCCCACACCCGGGCGGCTCCCCTGTTGGAAGAAACTAATGAACGCCTGGAGACCCGCGTGGCTCCCCTGGTCAAGGCGGGTAAAGTGGCGGTGATGGGCGGCTTTATCGGCGCCACCAAGGCAGGCATCACGACTACCATCGGCCGGGGAGGATCGGACTATTCCGCGGCCATCGTGGGCGCCGGCCTGGGCGCGGAGCGCATCGAGATATGGACCGACGTGGACGGCATGTTGACCACCGATCCCAACTTGTGCGCCGAGGCCCGGCGCATCAAGGTCATCAGCTTTGACGAGGCGGCAGAGCTGGCCTACTTCGGCGCGAAAGTCTTGCACCCCGCGACCGTTCTTCCCGCGGTGCAGAAGAACATTCCCGTGTACGTGCTGAACTCGCGCAATCCAGCATGCGAAGGGACGCGGATCAGCGCCCGCGCGCCGCGCTGCCGCAACTTCTTCAAGGCGATCGCGGTCAAGAAGCGCATCACGATTGTGGATGTGGCCGCGCCTCGTATGCAGCTGGCCCATGGCTTCCTGGGCTCCATCTTTGCGGCGTTCGACCGCCACCGGGTGCCCGTGGATGTGGTTTCCACCTCCGAGGTAAGCGTGTCGTTGACCGTGGACTCGAACGAGTCCATTCCACCCCTGGCCGCCGATCTGGCCAAGCTGGCGGACGTAAAATACGAGGGCCGCAAGGCGATCGTGTGCCTGGTGGGAGAGAACCTGCGGGAGACGCCGGGAATCGCGGCGCGCGTCTTCGGCGAGCTGGCCGATGTGAAAATCAGAATGATTTCGCAGGGCGCGTCCGAAATCAACCTTACATTTGTGGTGGAAGAGGACGCGGTGCCCGGCATCGTACGGCGGCTGCATACCGCGTTCTTCTCCGATCTTGACCCGGAAGTGTTCGCATGAATCTGCTTGTCCTGGGCCGAGGCAAGACCGGTTCGCTGATCGCGGAAGTGGCGCGGGAGAGAGGCCACGGGGTCGCGCAGATGTGCGCGGCGGACAATCCGGGAGCCGTGGCCCTGACCGCCGGCAAGCTGCGAGGCTTCGACGGCGTCCTTGACTTCACCACCCCACAAGCGGTTTTGGCCAATATCGAAGCCTGCATCGCCGCCGGCAGCAACATGGTGGTTGGGACCACCGGCTGGTATGGCGATCTCGAGCGCGTGCGCGCCGCCGTCCAGAGGAAAGGCACCGGCTTCCTTTTTGGCGCAAATTTTTCCGTGGGCATCAACCTGCTGTTTGAGACCGCGCGCACCGCGGCCGGAATCCTGCAGCATCATTACCTGGGACAGATTTTTGAACGCCATCATGTCCACAAGAAGGATGCGCCCTCGGGTACCGCGGTCACACTGCAGAAGATCATCCGCGAGACGTCAGGCGTGGAGCTGGAGATCACGTCCTTCCGCGAAGGAGATGTCGTGGGCATGCACGAACTGGTGCTTAACTCGCCGAACGACACCATCTATTTGTGCCACGACTCGAAGTCGCGGCGCGGCTTCGCCGAGGGCGCGGTGCGCGGGGCGGAGTGGCTGGCGGGCAAGAAAGGCTTCTTTGAGTTCAAGGACGTCTGGAGGGAGATATAGGCGCGCGATGTCCGGGGGCAGCTCCTGGCCGTCCTTGGCCGCTTCCTCCGGGACCGGTTGGCCGGCGCAGTTTCCTCCGCGCGCTGATTAGCGTTATCTTTATCTCATGCAACTTCGTGGCTGCGGTACGGCTCTGGTCACACCGTTCAAGCAGGACGGCTCCATTGACGACGCCGCCCTGCGCAGTCTGGTGGCGTGGCAGGTAGAGTCAGGCATCGACTTTCTGGTTCCCTGCGGCACGACCGGAGAGACCCCGACGCTCTCGCACGAAGAGTGGCTGTATGTGATCGATGCCACGATTGAAGTGGCTGCAGGGCGCGTGCCGGTGGTGGCCGGCGCCACGTCGAACTCCACCCTGGAGGCGGTCAACAAGGTCAAGGAGCTGGCCGCGCGGCCGGGGGTCGGCGGCATCCTCACCGCTTCGCCCTACTACAACAAGCCGACGCAGGAAGGCCAATACCGTCATTTTCACGCCATTGCCGAAGCGGTCGACAAGCCCCTGATCCTTTACAACGTCCCCGGGCGCACCGGCGCCAACATTGAGCCCGCCACGCTCGCCCGGCTGGCTGAGATCCCGAACATCGTCGCGGTCAAGGAGGCGAGCGGGAACATGAGCCAGATCGCCGAGGTTTGTAACGCCGTGCCGGAGCACTTCGCGGTCTTTTCCGGGGATGACGCCATCACGCTCCCCGTGATCGCGCTCGGCGGAGCGGGAATCATCTCGGTCGCATCCAACGAGATTCCGAGCGAGATGGCCGACATGACGCGGGCTGCCTTGAACAATGACTGGCAGACGGCGCGGCGCATTCACCGGAAATACCTGCCGCTGATGCAGGCCAACTTCATTGAATCCAACCCCATGCCGGTGAAGGCGGTGCTGGCCATGATGGGAAAGATCGAAGAGGTCTACCGGCCTCCCATGGTGCCCATGCGCCGCGACACGCGTTCCCGGCTGCACAAGATTGCGAGCGAAGCTGGACTGATCGCCAGGCCGGCAAGCCCGGCCCCGGAAGCTGCGGACTTCTACATCTATGAGAACTGGCTCGCGGGGCCACACAAGATTGTGTTGCACCGGTCCACCTGCGGGCAGTGTAGTCACGGCAAGGGGCGCCCTGCCGGCCACGACGCCAATCATGCCCGCTGGCACGGGCCCTACGCGACCCTGACCCAGGCCCGCGAGGCCTCGCACCAAATCTCCGGGGTTCTGATCCGCAGCGAATGCAAGTGCATTTGAGATTTCAGGGTTCAGATTCCAGATTTTGAACCGATGATGCGCCCGGCGTTTGAGGGCCGGAGCCTGAGATTCCATCCGCAACCGGAAATCTCAATCGGCGATCGTCAATCCGCAACCTGCGCTGCCCGGTGTTTATCTTCTATACTTCACTTTCATGTCATCCCTGCAAGCCGCCATTGAGCGCCTCGCAACCCTGGGTGAAGTCGGACATAGCCTGGAGGCACGCAAGACGTTCCTGCAGTTCCGCCAAGAGCTGACCCGGGGAGAAATCCGTGCGGCGGAGAAGGTTGGAGGCCAGTGGAGAGTCAATGCCTGGGTGAAACAAGGCATCCTGCTCGGCTTCCGGCTGGGGGAACTCAGCCGCATGGCGGCAGACACCCTAAGTTTCGTGGATAAGGACACTTTCCCGCCCCGCCAGTTTGCTGTCGCCGATCGGGTGCGGGTGGTGCCGGGAGGATCGTCAGTGCGGGAAGGGGCCTACGTCGCGCCGTCGGTGATCTGCATGCCCCCCATGTTCATCAATGTGGGGGCCTATGTGGACGAAGGCACGATGGTGGACTCTCACGCCCTGGTGGGGTCCTGTGCGCAGGTGGGCAAACGGGTTCACTTAAGTGCGGCGGCGCAGATCGGCGGTGTTCTGGAGCCGGTAAGTGCCGCTCCCGTGATCATCGAAGACGACGTGCTGGTGGGGGGGAACTGCGGCGTCTTTGAAGGCACGCTGGTGCGGGCACGGGCGGTGCTGGGCGCGGGGACGATTCTCACCCGCTCGACGCCACTCTATGATCTCGTCCGGGGAGAGGTGTACCTTGCCGGCAATGACAAGCCGTTGGAAGTGCCGGAGAACGCCGTGGTGGTGCCGGGGTCGCGCGCGGTGAAAAGTGGCAAAGGCGCAGAGTGGAATCTGTCGCTGTACGCCCCGGTCATCGTGAAATATCGCGACGAGAAGACCGATCGCAAAACCGAGTTGGAGGAATGGCTGAGATAGGAGGGCCTCCAAGCACCTGAGGACGCGGATGAAACCCCAGGGTTGGACGCCGCGCCACCCCAGGCTACGCGGGGCTCACATCAACCTCCAGTCCTCCCTCTCGAGCAGTGCGAACCTGAATTTGCGTCAAGCGCTCAATGAGCGTGTCCGCCTCGCTCAGCGCCGCCGCCGGATACGTGCTCGTGATCGCAATGACCTTCATGCCGCCGGCATGCGCGGCGCGGATTCCGGCGGGGGCGTCCTCGATCACCAGACACTCTACCGGATTCATTCCCAGCAGCTGGGCGCCCATAAGGTAGGGCTCGGGATCGGGCTTCCCTTTCGAGACATCATCCGCCGAAACCAGCACGCGCGGGGCCGGTAGCTCACCCAGCTTCAGCCGGGCTGTGGCCAGATATCGCGTCCCGGATGTGACGACGCACCAACGGTCGGTGGGTAGAGACTTCAGCAATTCCGCCGCGCCGGGCATGACCGAAACGCCGTCGTGATCGGCGGCCTCGCGTTCTTCCAGCTGTGTGACTTCGGCTTCGGCATCGAGGTGCGGGGCCAGTTGTCTGATCACTTCGACGGCGCGCACGCCGTGCGCCATCTTCTCAATGTAGTCCGGATCGACCTGGTTTTGCTGCGCCCACCATCTCCACTGGCGGGCCACCGAGCGGGTCGAGTCAACGAGCACACCATCAAGGTCAAGAAGGATGGCTGAACCATGAAATTTGGGCATGTCGGTTGGTAGCAGAGTACCAGAGGGTGGCGCTTACCTCAGGATGTCAACGCTCGCGGCGCGCCGGGGACCAGCACAAGATTTCCTTTGGCCATCTGCTCGCGAACTTCCAGGTGACGCTTGTGGAAGTGCGAACGGGCGCGTTCACCCCAGGCGCGCACAAAGTAGTAGTTCAACCCGGCGCCGATCAGGGAACTGGCCAGTGGAATGAGCCTGCCCGACCATTTCTCCACCACCTCCCCGCTGGCCTGGGCCGCGATGCGCTGAATGACGCGGGGCACAAACTTGCTGACCACCTCTTTCTCCAGCAGCTCGCGGCTGATGTCCACTCCCGCGGCGCTGGCCGCCGCGATCCACAATTCTGCGGTTTCCTCTTCGGTTTGGAACTCAAACCCGTAGACCAGACTGAGCTTCTGGATGGTGCGCAGGGTGATAGCCGAAAGGATGCCCAGGTCGGGAAGAATGGTGATCACGCCTCCCAATCCCAGGCCCGCGCCCTCGGCCGCAGCTACCTTCATGCCGCTGCGGATGACGCGGTGCGCCAGGGCATCAAGCTGAACGAGGTCAAGGGCATAGACACCCTGGAAACTGGTGATGGGCAGGCCATAGGCGGCCCGCATCTGCAGCAGGAATTTCGCCGGATCGACCTTCACCGTTTCGTAGGCGTGCTGAAAGCCGCGGCGCAGGCCGTCTTCCACGCGCCTCCGCAGCCAGGATTTGCGCTGCCCTGCCATGCTCTTCCACCTTATCGCAGATTACAGGCCGGTGGGAAGTTGGCGGCCTGTCTTCGCCGGCGGTCTCGCCTTCGAATTTCGCCGCCAGGCAGGCGAGCGGGTGAACCTTCGCGGCAGCCGGGCTGTGCTACGATTCACTAACCGCATGCCATCTGGAAAACTGCAGGTCGTGCCCCTCGGCGGTCTGGGCGAGTTTGGGATGAACTGCATGGCCGTGCGCTGGAACGACGACATCGTCGTCATCGACGCCGGGTTGATGTTTCCCGAGGCCGAATTGCTGGGCGTCGACATTGTTGTTCCCGATATTTCCTACCTGATCGAAAACCGCCAGCAAGTGCGCGGCGTCATTCTGACCCACGGCCACGAAGACCACATTGGAGCCTTGCCCTGGATTCTGAGCGAATTGAAGGTGCCGGTGTGGGGCACGGAATTCACCCTCGCCTACGTGGAAGACAAGCTGGAGGAACACGGCCTGCTCGACGACGCCGACCTGCGCGAAATACGGCCCGGCGATGGCTTCAAGGTGGGGCCGTTCAGCATTCACCCCATTCAAGTCACTCATAGCCTGGTGGACTGCGTGGCCCTGGCCATTCACACCCCGCTCGGCATCATCATCCACACCGGCGATTTCAAGGTCGATCCCACTCCCACCGACAACCGCCTGTTCGATCTTCACGCCTTCGCCGAATACGGCAAGACCGGCGTGCTGGCGCTGTTTCAGGATTCCACCAACGTCGAGCGCAAAGGATACACGCCCAGCGAGCGCGCAGTGCGGCGGAAGTTTGACGAAGTCTTTGCCCACACCCGGCGGCGCTTGTTCATTTCCTGTTTTTCCTCTTCGATCCATCGCATCAAGCTGGCGGTAGAACTGGCCTGGCAACACGGACGCAAGGTGGCATTCGTGGGGCGGTCGATGGTCAGCTCGGCTGAAATTGCCGAAGATCTGGGCTACATCGAAATCCCTGACGGGCTGCTGGTGCATCCCGGCGAGATGAAAAACTTTCCCCCCGAGAAGGTTTGTGTTCTGATCAGCGGCACCCAGGGCGAGCCCATGTCCGCTCTTTCCCGCGCCGCGGTGGACAATCACAAGCACGCCAGGATCGAAAAAGGCGACACTGTGGTGCTCTCCTCGCGCATTATCCCGGGCAACGAGAAGGCCATTTATCGCATGGTGGATCACCTTTTCCGGAGAGAAGCGTACGTGATTTATGACGACGGCACCTCGCCGCCGGTGCATGTGAGCGGCCACGCCAGCCAGGAAGAGTTGAAGCTGATCATCAACCTGGTGCGGCCGAAATATTTCGTTCCCATCCACGGCGAGTACCGGCAACTGAAGCTGCATGCCGAGATGGCGGCCGCGATGCATCGTTCCGTGGGGAACGTGATCCTGCTGGAGAGCGGCGATATTCTGGAGTTCGACGAGCTGGGCGCGCGCAAGACCGGGCGCGTGAACGTGGGCCGGGTGTGCATCGACTCCGGCTCGGGCACGGACGTGGTCGAGGACCTGATCATCCGCGACCGGCGGCATCTCAGCGAGGACGGCATCGTGTTGCCCATTATTGCCATCAACAAGCTGACAGGCCGTGTGGAGACATCGCCGGAGATTGTGACCCGCGGCTTTTCCGCCGGCGAAGACGGCTTCACGGACGGAGCGCGCCAGATCGTGATGAGTACGCTGGAGCAGTCGAGCGACGAGGAAAAGGCAGACTACGGCGTGATCAAGGAGAAGATTCGCGCCGACCTGAAGCGCTACGTATCCAAGCAGACGCAGAAGCGGCCCCTGATCATGCCGGTGATACTCGAGATCTGAGCCGCGGCGGGAGTGCAGCCATCGTTACCCTCGACGACATCCGGCAGGCCCAGCAGCGCCTAAAGGGCATCGCGGTCCGTACGCGCCTGATCCAATCGCACTTTCACCAGGTGGTCCCGGGCGACGGTCGCCGCCTTTACCTCAAGCCCGAAAACCAGCAGCCCATCGGCGCCTTCAAACTGCGGGGCGCATACAACAAGATCGCGACCCTTTCGGACGAGGAACGGCGCCGGGGCGTCATATCCTACTCCAGCGGCAATCATGCCCAGGGCGTGGCCTACGCAGCTCGGGCCATGGGCGTGAAAGCCATCCTGGTCATGCCGGGCAACGCTCCCGCCATTAAACGTGAGGCAACCGCCGCCCTGGGCGCGGAGATCATACTGGTTGGTCCGGCCAGCTCGGAACGCCAGGCAAAAGCAGAAGAAATGGCGGCCCGGCACGGATACGCCATCGTGCCTCCGTACGACGATGAGAAAATCATCGCGGGCCAGGGCACAATTGGACTGGAGATTCTCGAGGATTTGCCGGACGTTGAGTGCGTGCTGGCGCCGGTCGGCGGGGGTGGAATGATCAGCGGCATATCGACGGCCATCAAGCTCAGCAAGCCGTCGGTGAAGGTGATTGGCGTCGAACCCGAGTTGGCAGGGGATGCGCTGGCCAGTCTTCGATCGGGCAAGATTGTACAGTTCACGGCCGAAGAGGTGTCTCGCACCATCGCCGACGGGCTGCGCACCCAGAGTCTGGGCGTGGCCAATTTTGAGCACATTCGCCGTTATGTAGACGATATGGTGACGGTTTCAGAGGACGACATTCGCCAGGCGATGCAGCGGCTGGCGGGCAATCCCGATACTTTGGCCGAGCCGAGCGGCGCGGTGGCGGTGGCGGCGTTTCTGTTCCGGCAGGACCAATTGCCTAAAACATCGATCAACGTCGCCGTGATCAGCGGCGGCAATCTCGAACCCTCGATGCGAGAGGAGCTTCGCGGGAAGTGAGAACCCGGAACCTCAGCGCCGACCACAATAGCTCCCCGGGCGCAAACTGCCGAGCCGGCGTCCCACCGGCCATGGGGTGGAATCCTTGCGCGTCCAGGGCTCCAGCGTGGCTTGCTGCGCTCCTCTTTTTGGCTCTTGCACCCGGCGTTCCCGCCGCCGATTACCAGCGCGGCGCCATGGTGCGCGTGGCTCAGATCTATCTCTCCCCTGACGCGAAGTCCGCCAAGCTGGCGGACATGGACCGCGGGCGGGAAGTGATCGTGCTGGAAACCAGCGGGCGCTGGCTGCACGTGGAGGCCAACCTGAGTGAAGAGCGTACCGTAAGCGGATGGATGTTGGACCAGGGCGTGGTGCGATCTTCGACGCCGAACGGCGACCGAATCCTCTACGGCGAGGCAGTGGATTCCGAAGACCAGGCCAGCCGGCGCCGCGGACGCACCGGCGCTGCCCAGGACGCCATGCGGCTCTACTACCGGACGGCAGAATACTTTCCCACCTCGCCGCTCGCGGGCGAGGCCATGTATCGTTCGGCCGACATTCGCTGGCAATTGGAACGGGCCGAAGTTTCCTCGCGGCCATCGGCACGCGAGCGTGAGGCGTTCCTGCGCGAAGGAATGAACGAGCAGTACCTGAAAGAAGTCATCAAGAAATTTCCCGGCAGCAAGTGGGCGGATCTGGCCGCCTTTCATCTCATCGACAATAAGTTGTGCGGCGACTGGCAGGGCAGCTCCAAGTGTCCGCAGAAGGAATCGGAAATCTACGAGAAGTACGCCGCGGAACATCCTCAGTCTCCCGCTGTCGGCGAAGCGTTGTACGATGCTGCCTGGCGGCAGTCCGCCCTCATAGAGATCTACAAGACTGAAGAGCAGCCTAAGAAGTCGGAAGAGGCGAAATCCAGGGCGGTGATGCTGGCGCAGAAGGTGGCTTCGCAGTCCAATGCCGGCGACTGGGGCGCACGCGCCCAACGCCTGCCCTACCTGATCGAGCAAGACATCCCTACCTACGGCAATGTGACCCAGTTAGGGGTGCTGCTGGGCCCCTGACCGTGCTGAGATACTATTTCCACCCTGTGGAGGAAGTTTGAACGACTATCTTTTGTCTGCCATCCTGGGAATCGTCGAAGGCCTCACGGAATTTCTGCCCGTCAGTTCGACCGCTCACCTGCGGCTGGCTGAAGCTTTGCTTCATATCAGCCTGTCGGATGGGTACTGGAAGATGTTTTCCATCGTCATCCAGCTGGGCGCAATTCTCTGCCTGCCCGTCTATTTTCGAGGCCGCATCGCGAAATTTCTTTCCACATTCCCGCGGGGGGAAGGCGGGGACCGCACAGCATTGACCCATCCCCTCAGCCTGGTGCTCATCGCCTTTGCCGTGACCGCGGTTCCCTCCTTCCTGCTCACAAAGGTGATCGGGAAGCATCTGGAGAGCGTTCCCATCATGGGCTGGTCGCTGCTGATCGGCGGAGTGGTGATGTGGGTGGTGGACGCAGCCAAGTCGAAGTGGGAAAGCGCGGGCGCGCCTGTGCCCGGCAGCTCCATTCATACCTGGAAAATGGAAGCGATCGGCCTGGGACAAGCCATCTGGATCGGCGCCTGCCAGATTTTTTCCGCCGTGTTTCCCGGAACGTCGCGCTCGATGGCCACCATCGCCGCCGGCCAGCTGGCGGGCATGTCGCGTTCCTCGGCGCTGGAGTTTTCTTTCTTCCTCTCCATCCCCACGATGTTTGCGGCCACCGCCTATTCCCTGCTGAAATCGGTCCTGGGGAAAGGCGAGAATCCGATCGGCGTCTCACAGATCACGGCAGAGCAATGGATGCTCCTGGCCATCGGCTTTGCGGTTTCGTTCGTGGTGGCTTATGCGTCGGTGGCCTGGTTCATGGCATGGGTGCGCAAGCGGGGCTTCGCTCCGTTTGCGGTTTATCGCATCGCGGTTGGCATCCTGGTCCTGGTGTTCGCTGCCCGGCTGGCCGGGTGATTGGCTCATCCCCTTGTTTTCGCCCCGCGCGTAATGTGGACCACGTTCTCCGACTACCACATACGGTGCCTCCGCGTGCGAGCGCTACTAACTCGATACCGTCCCCATTCCTTCATTGTCCGCCTGTCCGGTTCTTGGGATAATCGTTCTTCTCTGGCGAAATCCGGCTCGCACGGCCTTGATGAAGTTTCTAACGCAGATTTTCGCCCCTACGAATAACCGGCGGCTCAACGAGCTGATCGGTTTTCTTTTGTGCGTCTCCGGACTGCTTCTCTTTCTGGCACTGGCTTCCTACTCGCCGCTCGATCCCTCGTTCAACACGGCTTCGGTGCTCACCGGATCGCGGGCAACGCGCAACTGGGTTGGACTCGTCGGGGCTGTAGTCTCCGATCTCGTGCTGCAGGGTTTCGGGGTCGGAGCATTTCTGATTCCCCTGTTTCTGGGCGCGCTGGGCTCGCGCTGGTTCCGCTCGCGCAAGGTGACCTCGCCGTTAGCCAAATCCCTGGGCGCAATCTGGCTCTTGTTGTTCGTTCCCGCACTGCTGGCTCTGCTGCCCGGGCGGACGCGCTGGCAGGGTGTGATTCCTGTGGAAGGTCTGGCCGGGCGCATCCTCGGCGATGGTTTGATCCATTACTTGAACCTGGCGGGCGCCTATATTGTCTGCGCGACGGTTTTGGCGGTGGCGTTGTATCTGACCACGACATTTTCCTTCGCTGCGCTCCAGGTTTGGGCGCCAACTCGTTTCGCCTTCATCGTGGC
>CAYOZX010000003.1:21797-23959 GCA_964408515.1 uncultured Acidobacteriaceae bacterium
GCCAGCGCTTCCGCCGGCTCCGGTTTCAGATGTGGAAGTCACCCAGCGCGCGGATAGCGGGACGAAGCCAAAGACGACCATGCCGCGCATCGCAGCGGGAGGATTCAAGCTCCCGCCCAGCAGTCTGCTGCATCGTCCCGATGAGCAGCAGGCTATCGACGCGGATGAACTGAAGCTGCTGGCACAGGTGCTCACGGACAAGTATGCGGAGTTCGACGTGCACGGCCAGGTGACCCAGATCAATCCCGGCCCCGTGGTGACCACCTTTGAATACAAGCCGGAAGCCGGCATCAAGTACAGCCGCATCACCAACCTTACCGACGACCTCTGTCTCGCGCTCAAGGCGGAGAGCATTCTCATCGAACGCATGCCGGGCAAGTCGACGGTAGGCATCCAGGTTCCCAACCGGGAGCGTGAGATCATCTGGCTGCGCGAGAATATCGAATCTCCGGAGTTCATCGGCACCAAATCGAAGCTCACGCTGGCCCTGGGAAAGGACATCAACGGCAGGATCGTCACCGCTGAGCTCGCCGGCATGCCCCACTTGCTGATCGCAGGCTCCACGGGTTCGGGCAAGAGCGTAGCCATCAACGCGATGATCATGTCCATTCTGTACAAGGCCACGCCCGATCAGGTGAGGCTGATTCTGGTCGACCCCAAACGTTTGGAGCTGGGCAACTATGAAGGTGTTCCCCACCTGTACACGCCCATCATCACCGAGCCCAAACTGGCCGCCAATGCGCTGCGCAACGCGGTGCGCGAAATGGAGTGCCGCTTGAAGCTGTTGGCGGAAAAGGGCGTGCGCAATATCGATCAGTACAACAAGCTGTTCGATGAGGACGGCACGGGCAGCCTGTTCGGGGAGGAGTCCGATGACCGGCCGCTGCCCTATATCGTCATCATCATCGACGAGCTGGCCGACCTAATGATGCTGGACTCGGGTAACGTGGAAGAATCGGTCACGCGTCTGGCGCAGATGGCGCGCGCGGTTGGCATTCACCTGGTGCTGGCAACGCAGCGGCCTTCGGTGGACGTGATTACAGGTTTGATCAAGGCCAATTTTCCTGCCCGCATTTCGTTCCGCGTGGCCACCAAGGTGGATTCGCGCACCATTCTCGACGCCAACGGAGCGGAGGCGTTGCTGGGGCGCGGCGATATGCTGTATCTGCCCTCGGGGTCGGCCCGCGTCCATCGCTTGCATGCGCCCTTCGTTACCGAAAAAGAGATCGCCGCAGTCGTCGAGTTCTGGAAGTCGCAGGGCGCAGCCGAGTACGAGGAGAGATTCCTGCAGGCTCCGAAGGAAGAACGTGAAGCAGTGCAAGCAGGTGAAACCGGAGGGGAGGATGACGAGGAGCACGATCCGCTCTATGAGGATGCCGTGCGCCTGGTGGTGGAGTTCGGCAAGGCCTCGACTTCCCTGCTGCAGCGCCGCCTGCGTATTGGTTACGGCCGCGCCGCCCATTTGATTGACCTGATGGAGCGCGACGGGATTGTCGGCGCTGCCGATGGACCTAAGCCACGCGAGGTGTTGAAACGGCCGAGTTGGATCTCCGAGGTCGAGGAGTCCATGCGGTAGGCGGCTCAGAAGAGCCTGAAGACCTGTTCCCCTCCTTTTTGATGCGTCAGCGTTCCCGAGCGGGCGTTGCTGAGTCATGCGCCGTTTCATCGCTAACATAGCAGTTAGTGGCATACCCCTGTGTCGGCACGACACGACAGAAGAGTGTTGTTAACATAGTAGGGAAAAGCTGCCGCGACATATGCAGAAGCAAGCCAAGATCACGAGCAAGGGGCAGATCACGGTCCCGCGCGAGGTTCGGCGCTTGCTCGGCGTGCGGGCGGGCGACAGATTGTTGTTCGAGAGCGATGAAAAGGGCATACGTATCAGGCCTGTCCATCGTCAGAGTGCTTTTGCCAAATACCGGGGAATCGGCAATCAACGGATTGGATCCGGCAGAAAGCGCATTTTGCCATGGCTCCGGGAGATCCGCGGGCGATGACGACTGCCATCGACAGGAACGGCGTCATCGCCTTGTGGGACGCGGACCCAGCACTTAGTTCCATGGCGCAGAATGCGCTTGAAACATCGGTCAGGTGGGGAAATCCGGTTTGTGGGGCCCCCGTTCTTGCGGGGCTTTGTACTTGCCCTGGCAGGAATGAGGCCC
>CAYOZX010000003.1:23969-37176 GCA_964408515.1 uncultured Acidobacteriaceae bacterium
GAACAGATAAGACAGAAAATCTACAACATGATTATGGCGTTTGATGCGTCTGGTTTTCTTGAGTGACACGTCTCCCTTGCCGCCGAATCGTGTCATCATTCGGCGGCGCCTGTTCTTGCAGAGCTTATGGCTACGCCCGGCAGGAATGAGGCTTCGGACCAATAACCGGTTGATTTCCACTCAGGGACGAACCTGCGCCCGCAATCCCCTCACCGCCAGCACCGCCAGCATCAGTGCGGCCACCAGCATCGCCAGCCAAAGAACAGCGCTGTGACGCTCTGACCAGGGGCGGTCATCCGGGCGTCCGCGATAGGCAGCATTGTGCGATGCGGGACCGAGCTGGGCTTGAACAGCGGCCGGGTCGGCCTTGAAGAAGCGGGCGTAGTCGTAGACGGGAAAATCCAGTTTGGAATCACCATAGTAGAGCTTGAGCGTCGCCTTGTCCTGTGGACCGAAATAAACCCGGCGCTCGAGGGACAGCAGTTGTACGGTCGCAATCAGCAAGGGCGGATTGTCGGCGTTATCCAGGGTGATCTTGAACAGGCCCGAAGGCTCGCCCCCAAGCGACACATCCAGTTCCTCCGAGACCACCGTGGCGCCGGTGCGACCTATCCGCACGCGTCTAATCTCACCGGTTCCACATTCATGCCCAGCCTCATCGGTAACCCTCACTGCGCGCCGGAAGTTCACCTGCTTCGGGTCCACCTGAAGGCGGACGCGGTCAACCGGAACATGCGGCGGAGACTTGCAGACGATTACGGTGGTGCGGGCGTCCTGCACCGGAGTCCCGCAGGAGCCAATGCTGGTCCAAACGGCCTTCGTCTCCTCGAGCTTGTAGACAAATGCGTCTTTAACCTGTTCGGGAGTGACGCCGGCGCTTAAGCGCACGTGCAGATAGCGGAAACTCGAACGCGGCAGCTTCAAAACGAAGTTCGCGCCCAGCTGTTCGCGGCTGAAGTCATAGAGAGTCGAGGGTGGCAGCTGGGTGGTGGATTTTTGCCCCAGTTCGTTACTCCCCGCGACAGACGCCGTCACCACGAAATCTTTGGCATCAAGGACCAGGCGCAGCCGGTCGTATTCACCGACGCCGTTCATGTCAAGGTCGAACTCGGTGCTTCCTCGCACACTGCCCAGATTGAGGATCCTGGCGGCGGATTCCTGGATGGAGGCTCCGGAGCGCTGTTCGCTCAGTGCGAATTGCACCTGGGTTTCGCCATCATAGATTCGCAGGTCGGCCAGATCCGGGCGGGCGTGCCGCCAGATTTCCTCATCCACCACAAAGTAGTTCTGCACCCCAGTCTGCGGGATACGGACCTCGCGAACGTCGCTGAAGTAGGAAATGGACGGTCCCGGACCCGCCGCGAGAACTAGCAGCAGGATGAAAAAAAGCGAGAGCGAACCCGGCGTGCCAACCGCGGCGACAGAGGCCGATCCGGCCCCGTGACGTCGCAACACTTCGCGCAAGGGCGGCACCTCGCGAAACCGTTGAAGTGCCAGATGCAAAGCCGGCGATGCCCCGGGTCGCGGTCCCGTCGTCGATTCACGAGGACTTCTGAAACGGTTCATAAGGTGGAGCGGCCTCTTGACTGTTGCGGTGAGACAATCTCAGCCAGTCTCTCTGATATACGAACGAGATCGCGAGCAGCAGGGCGCCCAGCACGATGAAGCTCAGAATGCGGTAGCCACGATCGAGCTCCGACACATCGTAGAGAAACACTTTGCCGGTGGTGAACGCAATCAGCGCCAGCGCCTGCCAGCGCACGAACGCAGACCGCCGCCAGAAACCGACAATCATCAGCGCCGCCCCGTACATCATCCACAGGGCAGAGTACGTAAAGTCGCGGGCGATGCGGATGCGATGCCAGTTGATGTATTCCGGGGCATCCCACCTTATGCGAGGAACGGCAGCGGCTGCCTGCGAATAGAAATCTGCTACTTCGCGGCTCAGGGCGATCAATGCCAGCAGATTCAGCGCGATCACGGATAGGCCGGAGGCACCGCCTGCCATTTCGTCGGTACGGCGGCGCGCGACCCACGCCACCGCACCCAGCACGGCGATCGCGGTGGCATAGGTGGCCATGCGTGCGTTGAGAATCGGCCGGGTGATGTAGAAGTTGTCAATGATCAGCAGGCGCCCTACGCCCAGAACCAGGGCGCCGATCACGAACGCGTTCAGCAGATGCGACTTGACGCGATCGGCCACCCACAACAGAACTGCCGCTTCCACGAACCATCCTATGGTGACCCAGTGGGTTTCAAGCCGGATGGGAATGGCCACGGTGATGAAGCCGATGGCCAGCGCAAGGTGAAGCAGATCAATGACCTGGTCAGCGTCCGGTCTGGCTCCCGGGGTTAGCGTCCGACGGCTGAGGAAGATGTACACGGACGCCAGGGCCAAAGCAAACCAGGCGGTGAGCTTCGCATCCACCGCTTCGTACATGGCATAGATCTGCAAAAAGTACCCGGCGGCGTTCACCAGCACGAGCAGGCGGGGAATCGAGTCGGAAAGCGTCCCTTTGGTTCCTGGAGTGCCACCAGCGGGGCCACTGCGAAGATGGCGAAGAACAGAGTCGCGAAGCCCACGGTCATGTGCAACTGGGAGGAATCGTAGAAGCTCGCGTACCAGCCCACATAGAGGACCAGTGTCCCCGCATAGCTGAGGACCAGAAGGCGGCGCCAGGGCTTGAGCACCACGAGGGTCAGCGCGCCCAGGTTCAAGACGGTAACATAGGCGAAGAGGGCAACCTCACGGTTCTCTCCGGTGGAAAGGAGCATAGGCGTGGTGAAGCCGCCGATCAGGGCGAAGGCCGCCAGGATTTCCGCATCCTGGGTCCACGCCATCACGGTCGTGGCCGCGGTTACGGCAAGCATCATGGCAAACGCGACACCGCCCGGAATCAGGCTGTAGACCTGGAAAGCCGCATAAAGTGACAGGTACAGAATGCCGATGCCGACAGCCTTCAGCGAATAAGAGAAAATCAGGTAGTTGCGCCGGCGAAAGACTTCGCTCCACACCACAATGGCGACGCCGGCAAGCAATCCGATGGCAACACGGCCGCTGGGCCCAATCCAATTGTTGTCAAATGCAAATTTCAGGAAATAGGAAGCGCCGATCAGCACCGCCGCAATGCCGATCCGGTTCAGCCAGTGCGAGCCGATGCGGGATTCGAGGTCGGGGCTCCCGCCTTTCGGTAACGGACGGGTCGGTTCTGGACCAGCCGCTGGCGCAACCGGCGGCGCCGGGATCGGAATCTGCCTCTCTCCGAGAGGCGAAGCGGGCCTCGACGGCGCCACCCCGGCGGAACCTGCGTCCGGATGCGGAAGGGGCGGCAGGTTCAGTGCCTGTTCGATGCGAAGCACGCGCGCGGTGAGCCCCTCAATGAGCTGCCTGATCTCCTGCAGTTCTTTGTGGGAAGGTTCCACACCGCCTCCAACGGACCGATTTCCAACGCATTATCTGCGAAACTGGGTCTGCTTTCACGCATATTCAAGGGGATGAACCATGAAGTGCCTCACCGATTACTTGAAATTTCACACCAAGTCACACCGGGCGTACGTGCACATCACACCGCAAGTGGAGCAAATCGTAGCCAGGAGCGGCATTGCGGAAGGCATGGTACTGGTTTCCGCCATGCACATCACGGCGGGCGTGTATGTGAACGATAACGAAACCGGATTGATCGCCGACATCGACGAGTGGCTGGAGAAGCTGGCGCCCTTCCGCAAGGAATACAAACATCACCAGACCGGCGAGGACAACGGCGATTCACATCTGAAGGCACGGCTCATCCATCACGAAGTCATTGTTCCCATTACCC
Source organism: uncultured Acidobacteriaceae bacterium (assembly GCA_964408515.1). Taxonomy (GTDB): domain Bacteria; phylum Acidobacteriota; class Terriglobia; order Terriglobales; family Acidobacteriaceae; genus CAYOZX01. Next base: position 27,788 of record CAYOZX010000003.1, read on the forward strand.
AGGGACGACTGGACCTGGGAACCTGGCAGCGGATTTTCTACGCGGAATTCGACGGGCAAAGGGACAAGCGCGTGATCGTGAAGGTGATGGGAGAGTAGTTGGGCGAGACTGCCCAGCCGTTCTGCGGCAAAGAGGTTCTGCTCCAAGAAAATGGCCCGGCCTGTGGCCGGGCCTCAAAACTGCAGCAATGCGAGCGGCACCCTTGCGCATGGTTAATGCTTTATGTTGACGTCGGGATCGACGCTCGTGCCGGTGGTCTCGTCGGAAATGAAGTAGCGATAGTGATCAGGCGCGGCATCGGCTCTGACCGGACCCGAGCTGACGCTGCCTCCGGCGGCAATCTGAAAACTGGAGGCGGTAAACGGGCTGGTGGGAAAGGTAATCGTAATCTGGTCCCCATCGGAGACCCAAACTACCTCGTCGCCCGCCGACTTGCTTATGTTGACGACCTCGTAGTCCACGTCGCCGCCGGGGTGGACGTGAACCGGCAGGGACCGACCTGCGGTCACGCGGATTGTAGGACTTAGTAACAGCAACACAAGCAAAGTAATCGAACAGAGAATCATTAGTTGAATGATTTTTCTCACAAGTTTCTCCTGGCAAATCGTCGGACTAACTGCGGGGCCCCATATGAACAGTTGGGGGAGGGCCTACAGCCGCCGAAAGCTATGGGGATAGTCTGTGAATTACTGCGAAACTAACAATTTGTCCGGAACTTGAAACAAAGCAGGGGGCAGGTCACACGGAGGTTGCGGCGAAATCAGCTAAACCGAACTCGATCAACGGGTTGGCGCATTGCGCCGAAGAAGGCCTGGCCCCAACGCCAGTTCCAATTCGGGCAACGGTAAGACGAGTGTTCGCGAATCAGAACACGGCCACGGCGGGAGGGGTGGGGAAGATCGCGGTGCGAGACCGGAGTCTCGCACCGCAAGAATTACGGGGACGGTTCGCTGGCGGTCTTCAGTGCTTGATGTTCACTTCAGGATCGGCGCTCTTGGCCAGGTCGACCCGGCTTCGAATCACATAGTGATAGGTGGCGTACACCGCATCCTCCCTCACTCGTCCCGAAGGGACACGCCCGCCAGGAGGAATGTAATACCGGCCATTTCCCTCGAACGGCGTGCTGTCAAATTCGATGTCGAAGGCGTCACCTGTGGATTGCCATTCAATCTGGTCCCCGAAGGGCTTAAAGACATTGACTGACTCAAAGTCTACGTCGCAATCCTCGTAAATATTCACCCGGAGCGTAGCTGGACCTCTCATAGCTCCTCCTTCCAGTCTGAGGTATGTAAAGTTCTCGCCTCAGGACTTGGTGCCGCGTAGTATAGCCTGAAAAGCGGGGTCGTCGTGAAAATGATCAAAATCGGGCGTGCTGTTCACCAGATTGGCAGGCACACCCGCCGCCAGGGCCTTCTGTATCCAATTGAGGGTAAGGGCGGTCTCTCCGAAGTGGTTGTATATCAGCGCCCCCCGAAATAACACTCCTGGATTGTCCGGAGCGAGTGAGACTGCCTTCTGTAAAGACTTAAGAGCCTCCTGCCTGTTGTCCGTCATGGCCAGGTAAGCTGCCCGGAGGGACCAGGTACGCCCATCGCGCGGATTGACGCGCAGGTCATTGTCCGTCAACCGGATAGCTTCCCTGTAGGCATTGAGAGCCTGCTCGCGCTTGCCGGGGACCTGAGAGTAAGCGTCCCCAAGGTTGCCCCAGCTCAGCCAACTGCCCTTGTCGAACTTCAGACCCTCCTCATAGCTCGCGGCAGCCTGGTCGAACTTCCGCATGTAGAAATAGGCCGTCCCGAGGTTGTCATAGACCTCCACCGTGGGGCGGATCGTGATGGACCTCTGGAGCAAATCGATGGCCTGCGGATACTTTCCCTGTAACACATACATGCCGCCGAGGTTGGAGTAGGCCCGGAAATTGTCCGGAGCCAGAGTCACAGTTTCCTGAAACATTCTGACGGCATCGTCGTAGCGGCCCTCCTCCCGGTAAAACAGTCCCAGCCAGCTGTATCCAGCCCAATATTGCGGCCGCAGGTCGATAGCTTTGCGATAGGTGGCCTCCGCTTCCGCCGGGCGGTTTACCTTGCGATAGACTTCGGCCAGGCCACGGAGAGAGTCGTCACTCTTGGGATCCAGCTCGGTGGCCTTCTGGAACTCCGTAATCGCCCGCTGGTAGTCGCCCCGGTCGCGATAGACGCTACCCAAGCAGGCATGCCCGTCGGCGAAGTCCTGGGAGATAGCCAGAGCCTGCTCACAGGCGGATCTGGCCTTCTCCATCCAGTCACTGCCGCCCACACCCTCTCCGTAACCCAACCAATAGGCCTTGCCCAGCGCGGCATAGGCCTGGGCGTATTTCGGGTCCAGACTGAGGGCACGGTTGAAGGCGGAGATGGCATTCTCGATATTCTCGTGCTTGTGGTAGTCCAGCAGGTATCCGCGGCCGCGCAGGTACTGGTCGTAGGCGGAGGGATCGCCGGTTCCGTGCGCGGCCAGAACCACGCGGTCGTTGCCTTGAACCGACAGGCCCAGCATGCGGAGAGTGCCTTCCACCACCCGGTCTTCCACCGCAAAAGCGTCGCTGACCTCGGCATCGACGGTTTCGGCGCGCAACTGGCGGTTCGTCTTGGCATCCACCAGGGAATAGTTTATGCGGACGTGGTTGCCGGAGGTATGCAGGTTTCCCTCCAGCACCAGGCCTACGCCAAAATTCCTGCGCGCCTGCTCCACGCTGGTTACGTTCTCAGCCCGCACTTCGCTGGTCGCGACCACCTGCAAGGGATAGCTTCCGCTGAGCTGGGTCAGCTTGGCGGTCAGAGTCTCAGTCAAGCCGTCGCCAAAGGCCTTGCTGCCGGGATCGCTAGTGGTAGTAACAAAGGGCAACACCGCCATCTGAACCGGCACAGAAGAGGTGCTGAGGGAGATTTCCGGGCGCTCCCGGGTCCAGCGATAAGCCAGGAAGGAGAGGATGGCGACGGCGGCCAGGCCCGTAACCCAGGGCCAGACCGGTCGCCGGGGATGCGGCTGGGGCAAGGGCACGGGACGGGAAAGCTTGCTGTCGGTAATTCGTCCTCGTATGTGATGCAGGGCGTCCAGCAGCTCCTGGGCGCCGGCGAAGCGCTTGCCCGGGTCCTTGGCCATGGCCTTGTTGACCAGAGCCTCCAGATCTTCAGAGACGTCGCGATTGAAGATGCGAATGGGAGCGGGATTTTCGCGGCGAATGCGATCGGTGGTGGCCACAAAACTGCCCGCCATAAACGGGTGCTGTCCGGTCAGGACCTCGTAAAAGACCACGCCCAGAGAAAAAACGTCGGCGCGGCCATCGGGAGCCTGCTCCATCAGAACTTCCGGAGACATGTAGGCCGGGGTGCCGGCAAAGGTCCCGGCGCGGTCGATGGTGGAACTCTGGTCGGAGCGGGGCAGGTGCTTGGCCACCCCGAAGTCGAGAATCTTCACCTGGCCGGCGAGGGTGAGCATGATGTTTTCCGGCTTGATGTCGCAATGCACGATTCCGTGACGATGCGCCGAAACCAGGGCTTCGGCGCACTGCGTCGCAATGGCAAAGAAGTCGTCCAGAGAAAATGGCTGGCGCAGGCGTTGCCGCAGGTTCTGGCCTTCAACGTATTCCAGAATCAAAAAGAGATCGCCGCGCTCTTCCAGAACGTCGTAGACGGCGGCGACGTGAGCGTCGCTGAAGCGCGAAGCCCGCTCGGCCTCTTCCAGAAAGCGATGGCGATACAAGGAATCGGCGCGCAGGGACGGTGCGAGCCGCTTCAGGGCGACGGTGCGCTTGAGTTTGGTATCCTCGGCGCGATAGACCTCGCCCATCCCGCCCTGGCCCAGACGCTCCCCGATCCGAAAGCGTCCCACAACGCAACCACTTAGAGACTCCCGTGGTTCGTCCGGACGAGCCAGACTGGACTGGGATTCCGCCATAGAATTTTCGGCACAGAATCGGGGAAGCAGCGCCCCGGAGGCTCAAAAGACGCAGTGCGTTGGGCGCCGGCCGATGGGCAATCTTACTCCTCGTACCCCCGCCGGGCAACGCAAATGCTAGCCAAGTTGCTGATTACAAAGCGCAAAGTCTGCGGACCGGAACCCTCACAACGTGCGCCGGGCCGCCTCCAACTCCTTGCGCTTTTGCGCATCGACGACCGGATACGACAACTTCAGGTCCTCGAAGGTATCCACGATCGCGGCCGCCACCACCAGGCGGGTAAACCACTTATGGTCAGCCGGCACAACGTACCACGGGGCCTGGGGCGTGGAAGTGTTGGCGATCATGTCTTCGTAGGCGCCCATGTATTCGTTCCAGTGCTCGCGCTCGCGCAGATCGGCGGAGGAAAACTTCCAGTTCTTCTCGGGTTGTTGCAGGCGGGCGAGAAAACGCTTTTTCTGTTCCTTCCTGGAGACATGCAGAAAGAATTTGCGAATCACACAGCCGTTGCGAGAGAGGTATTGTTCCCAGGAGCAAATATCTGCAAACCGTTCCTCCCAGATACGCTTGGTCACCAGCTCCGCCGGTATGCGCTCGTGCGCCCGCACTTCGGGATGGACCCGCACCACCAGAACCTCCTCGTAATAGGAGCGGTTAAAGATGCCGATGCGGCCGCGCTCCGGCAGACAGCGGGCGTTGCGCCAGAGAAAGTCGTGGTCCAGCTCTTCGTTGGAGGGCGCTTTGAACGAGTACACCTGGCATCCTTGAGGGTTTACGCCCGACATCACATGTTTGATGACACTATCCTTGCCGGCCGCATCCATGGCCTGAAAGATCAGGAGGACACTCCAGCGGTCCTGGGCATAGAGCATGTCCTGCAATTCAGCCATGCGGGCGATGCCCCGCGCCAGGAGTTCCTGAGCGTGCTCCTGAGAATGGATGCCGGCCGTGCCCGCGGGATTGTAGTCTTTCAGCCGGAAGTGTTTGCCTTTCTCGACGCGGTAGGGTTTGGAGAACTTGTTGGCCCAGCTCATCAGCACCTCGCAGGGTTAAGAATGCCAGGGGACAGCCTATTTCCGGACCAGCTTTTTCAGAGCCGCAACATTTCTGCTGTCATCCCCCGGGGCGTCAATCGGGGTTTCGGCAATGAAGGCGGCGCGCGCCAGCCGGGGATCATTTAACAGGCGCCGAAACGGTACGGGCCCGATGCTGCCCCGGCCGACGTGCTGGTGGCGATCCAGCCTGGAGCCCCGCGCCGCCTTGGCGTCGTTACAGTGCCACACCGGGACGTTATCGAGGCCAATCGTCCGGTCCAGGTGGGTCAATGTATCCCGCATTCCGTGTTCGGTCACGATGTCATACCCGGCCACGTGCGTGTGACAAGTATCAATGCACGCGGCGACGGGGACCAATCTCCGCAGGTATTGCAGAACCTCTGCCACCTGTTCGAAAGTAGCGCCCAGCGAGTACTCTGCGCCGGCGGAGTTCTCAATCAGGATGGCGAGACCGGCCTTGTCCAGATCCAGGCGCCGCGCTGCCACCGCGATCGCCGCCGCGGTGCGCATTAATCCCTGTTCGCGGTCCGATCCGCGAAACGATCCGGGATGCAGCACGAGGAACTGCGCACGGAGCGCCACGGCCCGCTCAATCTCCCCGCGGAAGGCTTCGATGGACTTCTTCAGGAAGGTTTCATTTGTGCTGGCCAGATTCACGAGGTAGTTGGTGTGAATCACCAGCGGCTTCAGATCATACTTTTCGCGCAGTCGCGTAAGCTCGTCGCACTGGGGGCGAGCGAGATCATACGCGGCCCACTGCCGCGGACTCGAAGAAAAGACCTGAAACGTGTTGCAGCCCAGCCGGTAGGCGCGTTCGGCGGAATTGTGTACGCCGCCGGCGATGGAAGTGTGGATCCCGATCCGGCGGGAAGTGAACTGGGGAAGCTTCGGGGCGGGCAGCCGGAGAATGTCCTGTTCTTGGGCGATGGAACGGGGCACAGGTTAAGAGTATAGCGGGAAGAACTGCGGCCGTATGCCCTGGGCACGCAGCAGGCCCGGGGCGCCGGGCCCAGACGTGGCAGGCGGAGACTTCAGACGGCTTTCGCCTACGCTGATCGGCTGGTGACGATTCGGTTGCCGGCGTTTGCCGGGCAGCATCCACAAACGATAGACTTGAGGCCGTTGAGGTGGATTCATGCTGGTCGTCATGCAGGCGCAGGCCACGGAAGAGCAAGTACGCGCGGTTTGCCGCAAGATCGAGGATCTGGGCTACCGGGCGCACGCCATGCCTGGCGCGCAGCGCACGGCCATCGGCATCACCGGAAACCGCGGCGAAGTCGAACCCGGCACGCTGGAGGAGATGCCCGGCGTGCAGGAACTGATCCGGGTGAGCAAGCCCTACAAGCTGGTCAGCCGCGACGTTAAGCCCGAGAATACCGTCATCACATTTTCCGGCACTGCGGCGGCCTTCGGCGGCCCCGGGCTGGCGGTGATCGCCGGGCCGTGTGCGATCGAAAGCCGGGAACAGGCTATGGCGGTCGCCGAGCGGGTCTTCCGCGCGGGGGCGCAGTTTTTCCGTGGAGGGGCCTACAAGCCGCGAACCTCCCCCTATTCCTTTCAGGGTTTGGGGGAGGAAGGCTTGCGCGTCATGGCCGAAGTCCGGGACCGCTACGGCATGAAGATCGTGACCGAGGCGATCGATAACGAGTCGCTCGATCTGGTGGAAAAGTATGCAGATGTCATCCAGATCGGCGCCCGCAACATGCAGAATTTCTCGCTCCTGAAGCGGGCCGGCCGGACCCGCAAACCGGTGCTGCTCAAGCGCGGCATGTCGGCGACCCTGGAGGAGTTCCTTATGGCTGCCGAATATGTCATGAGCGAAGGTAACTACCAGGTGATTCTGTGCGAGCGCGGGGTGCGGACGTTTGCCGATCATACGCGCAACACGCTGGATCTCAGCATCGTGCCTGCCGTGCAGCGCCTCAGCCACCTTCCCATCGTGGTGGACCCCAGCCACGGAACGGGCAAACGCAACAAGGTCACTCCCCTGTCCCGGGCCGCCGTCGCGGTCGGCGCCGACGGGCTGATCGTCGAAGTACATCACGATCCCGACCGGGCCTTGTCCGACGGCATACAGTCCCTGTATCCCGAGCAGTTCGAGGAGTTGATGGCCCAGATCAGGCAAATTGCGCCGGTGGTGGGCAGAACGATCCCGGCGGTCGGCGTGCGCTTGCCCGCAGGCGACGCGCTGCCGGCCCAGTCCACGGTTTCGACGTCCGTCAGTCCACTCGCTTGAGAAGGATCCTCCTGGCCGCGGTCGCACTGCCCATACTGGCCGGAATTGGCTGGTGGTATTTCCGCGGACGCCAGCTCCCCAGCTATAGTCCCGCCTACCGCGAATACGCATACGTGAGCAACGGCAAAAGCGACACCGTCTCGGTGATCGACCTGCTTACCTTTCAGTTGGCAAAGACCATCCGGGTAGGCGCCGAACCCACCGGGGTTGCGGCTAACCGCAGGAAGAACGAAATCTACGTGGTGAACACGCAGTCGAACAATGTCAGCGTAATTAATGCCGAGAGCAACCAAGTGGTGGCCACTATCGGCGTGCACGCCACACCCTACTTCATCGACATTTCTGAGGATGGCAAGCGGGCCTACGTGGCCAATTCCGGCTCGGCCAACGTCTCGGTGCTGGATCTGGAGAAGCGGGTGGTGCTGGGCGTGGTCCGGGTGGGCGCCTCGCCCGGCCTTGCAAGGGTTTCTCCGGACGGCTCGGTGGTGGTGGTCAGCAACCGCGGCGATAACACCGTTTCCCTTATCGACGCAGCTCAACTGAAGGTTCGCGACACGGTCTCCGTCTGCAAGGAGCCAGAAGACATTGCCATTCTGCCGGACAACAGCAAGACGTTCGTGGCCTGCGCCGGGTCCGCACAAGTAGCCTCTATCGACCTGCGAAGCGGCAAGCTCCTGGCCTTGCTCGATGTGGGCAAAACACCAGCGGATCTGGCACTGAAACCGGACGGCGGCGAACTCGTGGTGACTAACTTTGACTCCAACACCATCTCCATCATCGAGACTTCCACCAATGAAGTGGGCGGGAGCTACGTGATCGGAACCCAGCCGGCGCGTGGCCTGGTGACCTCCGACAATTCCCGCCTCTATGTCAGTAATTTCGGTTCCAACACGATTGCCGTGTATGACATCGAGATGGGCAAGATCATCGCGTCTCTGCCCGTAGGCCGCCATCCTGACGGGCTGGCGCTGGCCATGAGCGAGAATTATTTGCTGGTGCTGGATTCGCAGTCAGGCGACGTGACCGTGATCCAGAAGCGCAGGCCGAGCAGCCTCGATCCCAGCGAGTATTCCCTGCTTACGATGATTCCGGTGGGAGTGCAGCCGAACAACATTGTGGTGAAGTCGTTCATGCTGACTGAGCCGGTGCAGTAGGAGATCCACGGATTCTCGATTGCGCGGAAGCGGCGACAACCGGAAAAGCAGATTCTTCACCCGCAAAACCGATTTTCGACCTGACAAACGCCGCGATCGGAAAGGCTGAGAGCGGAGGGCTGAGGGCTCGCTCAGCTCTGTGCGCCGCAACACTTCTTGTATTTCTTTCCCGAACCGCACGGACAGGGATCGTTGCGCCCGACTTTCGCCGTCCCGCGGATCACCTGCTGCACCGGTTGGGTGTCACCTGATCCAGCCATGCGCGCCTGCTCCAGTTCGCGCCGCTTCTTGCGCTGGAAGGTTTCCTCCAGGTCGTCGACGGAGGTGGCCACGCTTCGCGGAGGACGACTGCCGTTGCCGTCGCCCGCTCCTGTCCCGCGCACCCCCGGTAAAGGGGCGGCCGGGCCGGGTTCTGGCGGGCGCTCCAGAATCTGCATCAGGTAAAGATAGCGCGCGGTCTCTTCCTGGAAGCGGCGCATCATGGCTTCGAACATGTCAAACGATTCGCGCTTATACTCCACCAGCGGGTCATGCTGTCCGTAGCCGCGCAGGCCGATGCCTTCCTTCAGGTGGTCCATGTCGCGTAAGTGGTCTTTCCACTGAGCATCCAGCACGCTGAGCATGATCATGCGCTCGTGGTAGCGCATGCCATCCGGTCCGATGAGCTTCTCCTTGGCCTCGTACCGTTCTTTCAGCTTCCCGAAGATGGCGTCGCCCAGTTCCTGACGGTTGAGGGATTCGGGCGTGATGCCTTCCGCCAGAATGTCCACGCCGAAGCGGGTGAAGAGGGCGTCCTTCAATCCCTTGATGTCCCAGTCCTCGGGATGGACCTTGGCGGCGCAGAACTGGTCCATCATGTCGCTGAGGATGCCGGCTACATAATCTTCAAGGATCAGCTGCTTCTGATCGACGCCTTCCAGCAACTGGTGGCGCAGACCGTAGACCGCTTCACGCTGCTTGTTCATCACGTCGTCGTATTCCAGCAGGTGCTTGCGGGCCTCGAAGTTCTG
>CAYOZX010000004.1:0-10500 GCA_964408515.1 uncultured Acidobacteriaceae bacterium
GAGGAAAGCCCTGCCGCAATGGGTTGAAGGCCAGAAAATCCGGCTGCGCAACACGCAAGCCTTCCTCGCCACCGATGACCCTGCCTGCTTTGAAGATCCAGACCAACTCCACCGCCCGTTCCCACGCATCGACAAGCTGGTCCGCCTGCTGCGACTCCCGGAAGTCCGTGCTCTTCTGCCCCCTTGCGTCTGGGGTGATGCCCAAATCGGCCCGGCCTTCGAGGAACCCCGCGAATCGGGCCGCTTCTCCAGTGCACGGCGCTTGAGCGCAATCGATTGTTCGTCAGAGCCAAGTGAGGGTGTGGAGCTTCTTGATCAGCGGATCCCGAAGGTTCTTAGCGTGGGTGCCGGCGGCCATCACGATCGCCATCCACTTGTGGCTTCCGAGCCCGACATAACAGACGGCCACGATCGTGTCGCCGGTACTCCCGGTCACATCCCACTGTTGGATTGCAGCATTGGCAAGCCCGATCTCGTGCATCTTCTGGAGCGTTGCGTTCTTGATATCGTTGACCGACTCAATGGCTGCCGACTCGAAGAGATAGCTTTGCCAAAAGAGGTAGGGCGCCGCCACGTTGCCCTCCAGTTATCAAGGACGGGGCATTATCTCATCGGGCTGTCGTCCGAACAACTCCCCGCGAGGAAATGCGCGCGGACGTTTCTGGAGACGCAGGCCCTAGCGTCTAACGTCAAGCCGGCACCGCGGCTGCTTCTGCGCAGCAGCGCTTGCGATCTCCGCTCTATGTCCCTCGGGATCCAAGGAGGGATCGACAGCCCCACAGAATCAAATAAATCTCGCCCGGGTGTCATAGGCACGAGATTGTTTCCGTACAGCTCTGTACATACATCGGGCCTAACCCCTGGCAACGCAGAGAGATGCAATGCACCATCCGCGGGGATTTTTCCACAGACGTTCCCTACGGAACATTGGGTTGCATGCAGGCCAGGCGCATAGGCAGAGCCCTTCCGCCTACGCCTTCACCGGATAACGAGACAGTGGCAGCTCGCGCAACCGCTTGCCGGTGGCCGCGAAGATCGCGTTGTATACCGCAGGTGCGAATGGCGGCACGCCCGGCTCGCCCACGCCCGCGGGTGGAGCGTCGCTGTCCACGATGTGCACGTTGGTCTGGTAAGGCGCTTCCGGCATGCGCGCCACAGGATAGCTGTCAAAGTTCGACTGCACGATGGCCCCGTTCTTGGCCGTGATCTCGCCGCTGCGCACAATGCTGGTGCCAAACACCGCCGCTCCCTCGAACTGGTTGCGCGTGGCTTCCTGGTTCACCACCAGGCCGGCGTCCACCGCCGTATCCACGCGTGGAATCTTCACCTCGCCTTGATCATTCACCTGCACCTCGACCACGGTAGCGACGTAGGTCAGGAAGCTGCGGTGCGCGGCGATGCCCAGCCCCGAGCCAGGCTCCAGCTTGCGTTTTCCCCAGCCGGACTTCTCCGCTGCCAGTTCAACCACTCGCCGCAGGCGCGCCGTGTCCAGAGGAAAGTCGGCCGGCGACCCGTCGTAGTTGCCGTAGTCTGGCGCCGTGGCCTTGACATCGACGATGCGGGGCGGGCCGATCAGCTCCAGCAAGTACTCCACGTGATCGCGCCCGGCGGCATGCGCCAGCTCCGCCGCAAACGACTGCACGGCGAAGCCATGATAGATGTTGGCCACCGAGCGCAGCCACCCGATGCGCACGTGCGCCGGCGCGGGGCCGTTCTCGGCCCGGTGATTGGGGATGTCGAAGGGTACGTCGGTCCAGCCCAGGGCCATTTCGCCGGCGCTGCCGTACTCGGCTCCCGCAGTGAACGTCGACTCGATGGGCGGGAACACTGAACGCTGCAGCCAGGCCGTCGGCTTGCCTTTGGCATCGACCGCTGCCTTGAGATACATCGCGGCCACGGCGTGAAAGTAGTCGAAGCGGATGTCGTCTTCGCGGGTCCACACCACCTTCACCGGCTTGCCCACCGCCTTGGAGAGCAACGCCGCTTCGGCCACGAAATCGGGCTTCGATTTGCGTCCGAAACCGCCGCCCAGCAGGGTGACATGGCAGATGACGTCTTCCTTCTTGATTCCAAGCTTGCCGGCCAGAGTTTCCTGCACGCTCTGCGGATCCTGCACCGGCCCCCAGCAGATGACTTTGCCGTCCTGATAGTGGGCTATCGCGGCCGGCGGCTCCATGGACGCGTGCGCCAGGTGGGGCAGATAATATTCCGCTTCGATGGTCTTGCCTCCGCGGGCGAAGACCGCGTCGACGTCCCCGATGTTTCGCACCACCTTGCCTGGCTTGCGCGCGGTTTCCTGCAGCTGCTTGCGGTACTCATCCGAATCGTAAACCGCGTTGGGACCGTTCTCCCAGGTGACGTTCAGCTTCTTGCGCCCCTGAAAAGCGGCCCAGGTGTTGTCCGCGATCACGGCGACCCCGCCCAGCGGCTGGAAAACGTGAGGCGGCGTGAAAGGCTCGATAGCAATGGTCTGCCGCACGCCGCGCACCTGCAGGGGAGCTTTGTCGTCGTAGGACTTCACTTTGCCGCCCAGTACCGGGGGGTGCTCCACCGAGGCGTAAACCATGCCGTCGGCGCGCGCATCCATGCCGTACATCGCCTTGCCGGTGACGTGGTTCACCAGGTCATAGCTGGGCACACCTTTTCCGATGTAACGCCACGCCGACTTGGGTTTGAACTTCAGGTCCTCTTTTTTCGGCACCGGCAGCTTCGCCGCCGCCGCGGCCAGCTCCCCATATCCGGCTTTGCGATTGGAGGGGCCGTGAATCACGGTGTGCAATTCCGCGTGGCATTCGGCGGCGGGCACGTTCCACTGCTGGGCCGCGGCCTGGATCAGCATCACGCGGGCGGTCGCGCCGGCTTCGCGCATGGGATCAAAAAAATCACGAACGGAGTGCGACCCGTCGGTGGTCTGCGAGCCGTATCTGGGATCGCCGATGGCCTGTTCCACCTTCACCCGCTGCCAGTCGGCCTCGAGTTCATCGGCGAGAATCATGGGCAGGGAAGTGCGGCTGGTGGTTCCCATCTCCGAGCGATGAGCCACGATGTGCACGGTCCCGTCCGTGTCGATGCCCAGGAAGACACCGGGATGCAGAACCGCACCGTCGGCGTGGGTGGCGAAAGCGGGCGACGCGTCGGCCCACAGCTCCTCAGGAAGCAGACGCACGCTGAGAACCAACGCCCCGGCAGAGAGCATGCCTTGCAGAAAACCACGGCGGCTTACGTTGAAGATTTGGGTCATACATTTTTCTCCGCAACCGACTTGATGGCCTGGCGAATGCGCTGATAGGTACCGCAGCGGCAGATGTTGCCCGCCATGGCCTGTTCGATATCCTGATCGGTGGGCTTGGGCTTGCTCTTCAGGAGGGCGGCGGCCTGCATCAGTTGTCCCGACTGGCAATATCCGCACTGCGGCACATTGAATCGCATCCACGCCTCCTGCAGCGGATGGAGACCGGCGGAGCCGAGGTCCTCGATGGTGCGAATTTCCTGCCCTCCGGCCGTACGCATGGGCGTGATGCAAGAGCGAACGGCTGCGCCGTTGCGATGCACGGTGCAAGCGCCGCAGAGAGCCATGCCGCAGCCAAACTTGGTGCCGGTCAGGCCCAGCTCGTCGCGCAGATACCAGAGCAGCGGCATTTCGGGATCGCCATCGTAGGAGCGTTCCTGGCCGTTGACTTTGAGTTTGATCATGACGTCTCTCCTGGGTTGTGCAAAGGCAGGTCCGGGAAGGAGGACCCGAGTCGAGTCATTGTATCTCGCGCGGCGGTGATTGAGGGAGACGAGTCTCAACCACGGAGGACACAGAGGACACAGAGCGGGGTTGAACCACGGAGGACACAGAGGGCACAGAGCGGGGCTGAACCACGGAGGCCGCAGAGGGCACGGAGCGGGGTTGAACCACGGAGGGCACAGAGGACACAGAGCCGGGTTGAACCACGGAGGGCGCAGAGGACACAGAGGACACGGAGCGAGGTTGAACCACGGAGGACACAGACGGTCGCGGCCTGCGGACTACTCGGGCCAGATGCGCGCGGCGGTGGCCGACAGAATCTGCTGGCGTGCGCCCTCGCTCAAGGGTAGAGCCAGAAAATCATCCAGGTTCTGTTTGACGTCGGGCACGCCCGGACCAGGCCAGTCGGTTCCGAATAACGTCTTGTGCGCGATTTCTTCCAGCCGGGGAAAGTACTGCAGCAGGCTCCTGGGGGGAATGCCGCTGATGTCGAGAAACACGTTGGGGTGGCGGCGAAGGAGGAAGAAGGCGGTGTCCATCCACAGGGGCCGGCCGCCGTGCGCCAGCAGAATCTTCAGCCGAGGGAAATCCACGGCCACATCGTCGATGTGGATGGGGTCGCCGTACCGGTTGCGCGCCCCGGCAAAGATCGAGGTCCCGGTGTGAAACATCACCGGGACACCGTTGGCTTCGGCGGCCCGGTAGATGATTTCCAGTTCCTTAACCCCGTGGAGATAGTCATTGGGAAACAGCAACTGGTGCGGCGGATGAATCTTGATCATGCGGATATGGAGCCGAAGGAGGTGCTCGACATCGGCCATGATGTTAGGGGACTGGCGTGGATGCAGGCCGCCGCAGGAGATCAGGCGGCGCGGGTCAGACTTGACGTAGTCCGCCACCCACTGATTGACCTCGGGACGGAAACCGATGACTTCCGGCGCAACGTAATTGATGAGCACCGCGCGATCGATGCCGGCAGTGTCCAGATACGTCAGGAAGACCCGGGGCGAGCGGCAGAATTCCTCGATCTGGGCGAAGTTGGGTCGCTTCTCCTTTAGAAGTGCCAGAGCCGACGGCTTAAACATCTCGAGCGGCTGGATATGAATGTGGCAATCGGTGATCAAGCAAGTGCCCGGGAGCAGCGTGACGGGCCGCGGAAAACTCTAACGTCCGGGCGCCGGGCGTGGCAAGCTCAAACTGCCGTGGCGCTAGAGGCTGCAGGATGCGCGCCGGGCCGCTGCACGGCGCGACGCGAGCCGCTCACGGACGGCGGAGTTCGCCAGGCGGTTGGCTTCCGCGTTGAGCTCGCGGGGCACGTGCGTGATGGAGAACTTGAAAGAACAAGCGAGTTTGCGGCAGATCCAGTGCAGGGAGTAGAGCCGCGGACTGCGGCAGGCGTAGTGGCCTTGCATCTGCCGCACCACGACCTCGGAATCGGAGTAGACGTGCAGCACCGTGGCCCCGAGAGACAATGCGCATTGCAAGGCTTCCAGCAGCGCCACGTATTCGGCAACGTTGTTGTCCTGGCGGCCGATCCACTTGGCGATGCGGATGGGACCGCCGGCACAGCCCTCAATCACAACGCCGATGCCGGACGGCCCCGGATTTCCCAGAGAGCCGCCGTCCACGTGGGCAACAAGATGCGACATGTGTTCCCGACATCTTTCACCATGCTTCAGATGTGATTCTGCGTCAAGTTGTTTATTTGGCGCCCCGCTAGAAGGAAAATCGATCTGTGGAAGTTCCGGTGGAAAACCGGTCCCAGGGCATTCTGCCAGGCGTTAAGCGACGTGCTTGCAAATGTATACGGCAGCGATTTTCCACAGCGGAAAAATCTTGCATGCACTGAAAAGCGGCGTTGACATTTTTTGTCTTCGCATTTACCTTCACGTGCGTCGACAGCTGAAAGGGTTGGCCCAAATAAAATTGGCCAGTCCGAAGTAGGTTGAGTGATCCGCCTGAAAGGGTGACCTGGAAGGCAGCCGGACCCGAAAAAACCGACCGCCCTGCGAGGGGCAGCCGGGGTTCGAGACCGCGAAAGCGGCGATCACATCGAGGGCCGTGATGGTGCATGCGTCCACGCTGTTTGGCTCCCTCGCAGGAGCTGGCGGCTAGAGCATAACCAATGTCACGGCCTTTTCCTTTTGCTGCGAAGTATTCCTTCCTGCTTATCCCATTCAGAAAGCAGTTTCTAGTTCTCCCGGTGCTCGCTTCCCAAGCTAAGGTTTGTCCGGCGGTGGGGCGTCGGGGGGCGGAAACCGATGTTCCGGCCTGGGGCCGTGCATCGGCGGACGTTCGGCCCGCAATTTGACCCACTGATCATGCGTGAGCTGGCGGCGGATGCCCAGCAGCATACGGGCGTTGGCCTTTTCCAGCTCGGCGCGGGCCTGGGCCACGCGGTCGATCTGAGCCAGAAGGTGGCTCTCGTCGGGAGGATCGGCGGAGACCAAGGGCTCCATGATGGCCTCCTCTTTCTGCAGAGCAGCGGAGAGATCAATAAGCTTGAGCCGGTTGGTATTGAAGATTTCGTCCATCTTCTTTTGCTGATCCTCCGACAAGCCCAATTTCTGGATGAAATCCGGATCGTTCCACCAACGGCCCGGAGGCCCCAGGCGCATGGGGCCCCCTGGCCCTCCCGGGCCGCCCGGGCCACGACGTCCCGGACCGCCCGGGCCTTGCTGCGGAGGATCGTCCGGACGGCTTGGGGAGGACTGCTGTCCAAAACCGGTCGTTCCGAGCAAGAGACTAAAAACAACAACTGCCACGGCTGTGAGAGCAGCGGATTTACGGCTGTCGCAAGATGAAGGCATTTATGACACCCCTGTCATGACCTATTTGCTTACAACACGGGCCGACGCGGCCGTAGTGATCTGTAGCGGCTGCATCGGCGCGGGCACACCCTCGGAGATTTCGTTGTAAACGTTGGCGAGTAATTCGTTATCCCGCTCGATCTGAGATTGCGCCGGCTGGGACGGACTCGCCGGACTCTGAACCTGGGCTGAGCCTGGCGCGCTTCCTTTGCGATAGTCATGCAGGTACAGACCAGCCGCGGCCAGAAAGAGCGTCATGACGCCGGCCAGGATCCACTCCGCTAGAGGCCAGGGACCCGTGAGAGGCCGGATGACTATGGCCCGGCGATCAGACGCCCGGGCGCCTTCGCTCCAGGCATGAGCGGCGCTGTGGAAGGAAGCGATGGCGCCCCTCAACTTCTCGAACTCCTCCGCGCAGGCCGGGCAGTCCATGAGATGAGCATTCACGGTCAGCGAGGAGACGCCCATCAGCGTGCTAGTGAATTCTTCCGTGGTCAGGTGTGCGCTCATAGAGATGCTCCCAATCTGGCGCGAATGGCGCCGATGGCTCGATGCAGGTGCGTCTTGACCGTAGCGAGTGACATTCCGGTAGAGGAAACGATATCGGACAAATCCATTTCTTCCACGAAGCGCATGATGAACACGCTGCGCTGCCTGTCAGAAAGCTGCTGCAAGGCCTGGTGGACCCGCTCGACGCGCTCCCGGGCGATCACTTGCTGCTCCGGCGAGCAGGCGCCGCTGGGCAGGTGCTGGCTCAGATCGTGAGCGTCCACCGCGGTGGCCGCGGCCTTCTTCCAGAAGCGGAATTTCTGGCTCTTGGTGTGGTCGCGCACCAGGTTGAACGCGATGCGCATCAGCCAGGTGCTCACGCTGCAATCTCCGCGGAACTGATGCCGGCTGCGATGGGCCTTGAGGAAGCAGTCCTGGGTAATGGACTCGGCGGCGTCACGGTCGCTGACAGAAAAGGCCACCAGGCGGAAGACTTTCGGCCGGTAAAGCCGGATAAGAGCGTCAATGTCTTCCAGTTCTGAGATGGTCTGTTCTCCGGAGAGGGCGAGGATCGGGGCCGGCATTGTCGGGGTCATGCACTGGTATAGACGACCAGGGATGGAGTGTAGATTACACGCTCTGGCACCTCTCTGGGGCGCATCGGGAGGGGTGTAACACTTTGTTTGTCAACGGCTTTACGCTCCCGCAGCACCGCCAACCTCCGGTTTGACGTGCCGTAGGGACGCTCCTAACATGTGGTGCCAATGATCGGGGAGACCATTTCGCACTACCACATCTTGGAGAAACTTGGCGGCGGCGGGATGGGAGTCGTCTACAAGGCCAAAGACACCCGCCTGGATCGTCTGGTGGCCTTGAAGTTTCTTCCGAACGAAGTGGCGCACGACCCGCAGGCGCTGGCCCGCTTCCGGCGGGAAGCCAAGGCGGCGTCGTCGCTCAACCATCCAAACATCTGCACCATCTACGAGATTGACGAGACCGGCGGCCGCGCCTTCATCGTGATGGAAATGCTGGAGGGCGAGACGCTGCGGCAAGCCATCAACGGCAAGCCACTGGAGAACGATGTTCTGCTCGATCTGGGAATACAAATTGCAGACGCGCTGGATACGGCTCACGCCAAAGGCATCATCCACCGTGACATTAAGCCGGCGAATATCTTCGTGACCGCGCGCGGGCAGGCGAAGATTCTGGATTTCGGACTGGCAAAAGTGGAGGCGTCGAAAAAGGAGCCTGCGGCCACGAATGCGCCGACGGTCGAAGCCGAACACCTGACCAGTCCGGGAACCACGGTCGGCACGGTGGCCTACATGTCGCCCGAACAGGTGAAGGGGAAGACACTGGACACGCGGACCGACCTGTTCTCGTTTGGGGCGGTCCTTTACGAAATGGCCACGGGTGTTCCTCCGTTTCGTGGAGACACGCCTGGAGTGATCTTCGAGGCGATCCTGAATCGCGCGCCTGCGCCCGCCGGAAGATCGAACCCTGGTTTGCCGCCTAAGCTGGAAGAGATCATCAGCAAGGCTCTTGAAAAGGACCGCGATGTGCGTTGCCAGTCGGCGGGCGAGCTACGCGCCGATCTGAAGCGGCTGAGGCGGGACGCGGATTCAAGCTCGCGGGTCTCCACCCCTACGCTGGCTCCGCCCCGGCGGCGGAAGTGGCTCGTCACTGCTGCCGTTGCGGCTGCGGTCATAGTGGTCGGCGCTGTTCTTGCGTTCAGGTTACGGTCCTCTCATCCGAACACGGGCATCGACTCCATCGCCGTGCTGCCTTTTGTCAACTCGGATCCGAGTGCTGAATACGTGAGCGATGGCATCACGGAAGCACTCATCCACACGCTTTCGCGGGTGCCGCAATTGCGGGTGATGGCGCGGGCGACGGTGTTTCATTACAAGGGACAGGCGGATCCTCTCAAGGTTGGACACGAGTTGAACGTGCAGGCAGTTCTCACCGGAACCATGGCGCGGCGCGGCGATAACGTCCACATTGACGCCGCTCTGGTAAACGTACGCGATGGCACGGAGCTGTGGGGAGAAGTGTACGAGCGCAAGCTCTCGGACATCCAGACCCTGCAACAAGACATTGCGCGCGACATTTCCAGCAAGCTGCGGTTTGCGGCGCTGGCGGAGAATTCCCAAGAGAAGATCTCGCCGCAGGATCCCGAAGCGTATTTGCTCTACCTGCAAGGCCGCTATTATCTCGACAAGCAACACGAGAGCGATGTTCGGACCAGCATCAGCCTCTTCCAACAGGCGCTTTCCAAGGAGCCAAGACTGGCACAGGCTTACGCCGGATTGGCAGACGCGTATATCAGCTTGGGTCAGCCCTACCTGAGTAATCTGCCTCCGCGAGAGGCGTTGCGGCTGGCGAAAATTGCCGCCGAAAGCGCTCTGAAGCTGTCGAGCGACATAAGTGAGGCCCACGTGTCGCTCGGGCATGTGTTGCTGCTTCATGACTGGGACTGGCGCAGGGCGGAACAGGAGTATCAACGCGCCATCGCGCTTGATCCCAATTCCGCGCAGGCGCACAACTGGTATTCAGAGCTCCTGCAGTGTCAGGGCCGCACCGAAGAAGCGGTACGCGAAATCAAAAGAGCAACGGAACTGGACCCGGTGAATCTGCGAGGATCTGTGGGTTGGCCTTTTTACACAGCACGCGAATATGATCAGGCCGAGAAAGCATTCCGTCTCTATTCCCTCCACGGGGGCTTGGGCTGGGTCTACACGGCTCGAGGACAATACCCCCAGGCGGTCGACGAACTCAAAGCAGAAGAAAAGCGCTCGGGTCGGGACGAGTTTGTCCTGGCGAGCCTGGGACAGGTGTATGGTTTGCAGGGGAAACGGCAGGAAGCGCTGGATTTGCTGGAGGAGCTGAGAAAGAGATCGAAAACCAAATATGTGTCTCCCTATCTCATCGCCTATATTTTCTCGGGGCTGGGCGACCGTGAGCACACGCTGTCCGAGTTAGAGCGTGCGTACGCAGAGCAAGACCAGTTCATGATCTACTTGAAAGTCGACCCGAAGTTGGAGCAGTTTCAGTCCGATCCCCGCTTTCAGAAGCTGCTGCGCGGCGTAGGATTCTCCGACCTGTAGGGCCGCACGAACATTTTCCAGGAAGCCAGGTAATCGGTTCCGCCTGATCCTCGTCTGTGACGATAAGTGCGCCGGACCCGGGGTGCGCCACCCCCGCAGCGGTCCGGAAACCAAGATCACAGACAGGAGAAGGAATGGCAATCGAGGGCAAAGGCAAAGAAATCAATCGGCGGGAGGCCATTGGGATCCTGGCCGCCGCCAGCGCCGCCGGAGTCATGCCCGCCTCTGGAGGAGGCCAGTCCACCGCAACCACGGGCACGCAAACCAGCGGAACCAACGGCCCCACGGGCCCCGGCCGGGTACGGGCCGAAGCCGGGCGAGGTCGCGTGCTCGAAGCGGCGAAGGAACGCGTCGCGGTCGC
>CAYOZX010000004.1:10510-26352 GCA_964408515.1 uncultured Acidobacteriaceae bacterium
GGGTGGCATGCGAGCAGGTGGAGGGGGCCAGTCGACGGCAACCACGGGCACGACAGCGAGCGGAACCAGCGGCTCCAGCGGCACGGGCAACACGGCGTGCATTCTGACCCCCGATCTGACCGTGGGGCCCTACTTTGTGGACGAGAAACTGAATCGCTCCGACCTGACGACCGACACCACCGACAGCAACGTGCTCAACGGCGTGCCCCTGACGCTCAACATCTTCGTGATGGAATACAACAGCAGCGGATGCACGGCGCTGGCGGGAGCGCAGGTGGACGTGTGGCATGCGGACACCGCCGGAGTGTATTCCGACGAGAGCGTGGAAAATACGTCGGGGCAGACGTATCTGCGCGGCTACCAGATCACCGACGCGAACGGAGAGGTGACCTTCAAGACCATCTTTCCGGGCTGGTACTCGGGCCGGACGGTACACATCCACGTGATGATCCGGACGTTCTCGTCCTCGGGGACGGAAACTTTCAACTTTACGACGCAACTGTTCTTTGATCCGACGCTTACCTTACAGGTCATGGCGAATGCGCCGTACAACACGCGAGGCAACCCGAACACGACCAATTCGGCCGATAGTATCTACTCGAGCGAGAAGCTGCTTTCGCTGGCGAGCTCGGGCAGGGGCTACACAACCTCGATCACGCAGGGGGGGAAAACTAAGAAAAACAGGTCCGCTTGAGGCACGGTGCCGGGTGCCCGGAGGCTGGATGGCCAGAAAATCTTTCGAAAAGCGATCGGCGTAGGTTGCGAGCAGGGCCTGGATTCGTTGCGGATCGGCCGAGCGCAGGACCAGCCCGGCATGGTGATGTTTTTTCAGGCGAACCGCGACCTCGGGGTCGTTATAGGCAGAGGTGTCAGGTTCTTCCTGGCGAGCCAGGGAAAGAATGATTCCGGCGTAGTCGTCACGGACCGGCGGCAGCTCGTAAGGCTTGCCGCCGGCGATTTCTATGCGCGCCCACTCACGCCACAGGTTGAGGCCGGTGGCGGTCTCCACCATATCGCTGATGTAAGCGCCTCCGACGCGCGCGGCACATTCCAGAAAGTAGAACTCGCCGTCGCTGTGGGCGCGGATAAACTCGGCGTGCGAGACTCCGCGCACCAGGCCCAGGGCCTGGATCAGGTCACGATTCAGCGGGCGCAGTTGGGCGGCTTCTTCCGACTCGCGCGGCAGCATGTAAGTGGTAAAAATTCCTCCCTGGTGGGCCACGGACATGGGCGGCTTGCCATAGCGGCTGACACTACAGAACAAGACCTCCCGCTCGGAAACCACGGAGTCGGCATGGTAGACGTCGCCGGGGACGAACTTTTCCAGGAGAAATGACGACTGTTGGTCGCCCAGCGATTCCAAGAGCGGCCAGAGTGCGTCGGCGGACTCGATCTTTTTAATGCCGATGGCGGAGGCCTCCGATCGCGGCTTCAGCACCCAGGGGCCGGCGACATGATCCAGGTAGTAACGAAGGTCGCCGTGGTTGAGGACGGGAATGAAATCAGGGACGCGGATGCCGCCTTCCAGGGCCTTCATGCGCATGGCCAGCTTGTCGCGAAAGTAGCGCATGGTGGTCAGGCCCATGCCTGGGATACGCATGTGCTCGCGCAGGGTGGAAGCGGTCTCCATGTCAAACTCGTCGAGGGCGACGATGCGATCGATTTTCTTGTCGCGAGCGAGAAAGGTGACGGCTTTGACGATCTCCGGCACAGGCAACTCGGCGGGGATGAAGAAGATGTCATCCAAGCTCTCGCGCGGCCAGCCAGCGTTGCGAAGGGTCTCGGCGGTGAGGAGAAAGACGCGGCAGCCCTGGCGCTTGCACTCGCGCATGAATTCCTGACCTTTTTCATAGGTGGTAATGCACAGGAAGGTGAGCGGCGTCGCGGATTCCGGCACGAGGGCCTCCCGGGACTGAGGCTGAGAACTATATCATTTTGGGCGAAGCGAGCCGATGCCCCCCGGGACGGTGGGTAAAGCGGAAAGCCGCTTGGTTCGGCAATACGCGTCGGTTTGCGAAGAAGACTTCGCTATATGAGAACCCCTCGTCCGTGAAGCACAAGAATTCTCTCTGAGCAACTATAATGCGTTCTCCATGAATCCACCTGGGATGAACTCCGTTGCGGCGAAAGTCGGTGTGCGTCGCGCGCTGGCCTTGCTGCTCCTGCTTCTCGCCGTCGGGCCTCTTTCGGCACAGGACCGCTCCTACGCCCGCTCGATGGTAGTCAACGAGCGGGGCATCGTAGCCACCAGCCATACGCTGGCCTCGCAGGCGGGCGCGCAAATTCTAGCGCGCGGAGGCTCGGCGATGGACGCGGCCATTGCCGCCAACGCCGTGTTGGGCGTGACCGAGCCCATGATGAACGGAATCGGGGGCGACCTCTTCCTGCTCTACTGGGACGCCAGGGCGGGCAAGCTGTACGGGCTGAATGCCAGCGGCTGGGCTCCGCGGAAGCTTTCGATGGAGCACCTGAAACAGAAGGGCGCGACGGCCATGCCGCAACATGGCATCGACAGCGTCACCGTCCCCGGCGCGGTCGAGGGCTGGGCCAGGGCGCACAGCCGCTTTGGCCGCCTTCCCTGGCAGGATCTGTTCACCCAGGCGATCTACTACGCCGAGCATGGGTATCCGGTACCGGAGTTGATCCACAGTTTCTGGGAGGGTCAGGAAGAGACCTTGCGACAGACGCCGGAAGCCATGCGGCTTTACCTGCCGGGCGGAAAGGCGCCGGGCCTGGGCGAGATGTTCTCCAATCCGGATTTAGGCAGGACGCTGCGCTTGATTGCCAAGCAGGGGCGGGAGGCTTTTTATCGGGGTGAGATTGCGCGGTCGATCGTGGACACATCCCAGGCTCTGGGTGGCACCCTGCAGGCGGATGATCTGGCGGAGTTCTCCGCGGAGTGGGTGGAACCGATTTCGACCACGTATCGGGGATGGAGAGTTTACGAACTGCCTCCCAACGGGCAGGGGATGGCGGCGCTGGAGATGCTGAACATCCTGGGCGTGCTGCGGCCGGACCCATCGGGCCCCCTGGCGCTGCCTGAGCTACACAATCGGATCGAAGCGATGAAACTGGCATACACCGATCTCTATCGCTACAATGCCGATCCGCGCTACGCCAAAGTTCCGGTCCAGGGGCTTCTCTCGGAAGACTATGCGAGACAACGCGCGGCTGTGATCGACCCGGCCAAGGCGAACTGCGCGCCCGCCAGCGGAAGTCCGGCCCGGAGCGACACCACGTACCTGGCAGCGGTCGACAAGGACGGAAATATTGTTTCGCTCATCCAGAGTCTGTATGACACGTTCGGATCCGGCGTGGCGGTGAGAGGACGAGGCTTCGTGCTGCAGGATCGGGGCGGGCTTTTTGTGCTCGATCCGGCGAGTCCCAACGCGCTCGTGCCCCGCAAGCGTCCGTTCCATACCATCATTCCCGCCTTCATGGAGCGGGGGGACATGCACATCGGATTTGGGATCATGGGGGGCGCGAACCAGCCGGTGGCGCATGCCCAGTTTGTCTCCAACGTCGTGGATTACGAGATGAATATTCAGGCGGCACTATCCGAGCCGCGGTTCACGGTCCGGGCGAATGACTGGGCGATTGGGTGCGAGATCACCATTGAGTCGCGTGTGCCCGTAGACACGCTGGAGCAACTGCGCCGCAAGGGTCACGAGTTGAGTGTGCGCAAGGAATACTCGAGCGCCATGGGCCGAGGCCAGGCGGTGATGCATAACTCGAGGACGGGAATTAACTTTGCCGCTTCCGACCCGCGCGCCGACGGGTCGGCGGAGCCGGAGCCGGCTCCCGTTCAATAAAGAGCGGTTTTGCCCCGGCTGCTGTCGCAGGCATCGAGGACATGATGTACCGGCGACGGCCGGTACGCCTCCCGCGCTGCTCTTTCCTTGGGAGTCATTCCGTGCGGGTGTGCCACCAGCGGTCGATCTCCTCCAGCGTGCGCCCCCGGGTCTCCGGGACCTGCTTCCACACAAACACGAAGGCAGCGATGGATACGGCCGCGTAGAGCAAGAACGTGCCGGGCGCGGTTAGTGCGTTTACCAGCGAGAGAAACGTCAGCGTCACCAGCAGGGTTCCGCACCAGAGGAAAATCGTGGCCAGGGACATAGCGCGGCCGCGAATTCGCGCCGGGCAGATTTCTGCCATCATCACCCAGGTTCCGGTCCCCACGCCCACGGCGAAACAGGCGACGTAGGTAAGCACAAAAATCAGCACGGTGATCGCCGGAGCCTGGAAGTGAATGGCGGCGCCCACGCCTGCGAGGGACAGGGCCATCCCCCCAAACGCCGACATCAACAGAGGCTTGCGTCCGGCGCGATCGATCAGGGACATGCCCACAAGGGTGGCGATGAAATTGATGGCGCCGATAACGACGTTGGCCCAAAGCGCAGTCGTAGCAGTTTGGTGTGGCACGTGTTCCAGGAAGACCAGGGACCCGTAATAGATGATGGTATTGATGCCGGTGAACTGGCTGAACAGCGCGATCACGATGGCGACGGCCAGGGGCTTGCGGAAGGCGGGATCGAGCAGGCTCTCGCTTTCTTCCGCAATGGCGGCGCGGATGGCCTGAATTTCCTCGCGCGCCGCATCCGGGCCCGCCATCCGCGAGATGAAGCGCTCAGCCTCGGTCTCGCGGCCCTTCTGAACCAGCCAGCGAGGACTCTCGGAAATGAACAGCAGCGCGACCAGGAACAGGACCGAAGGCACCGCCGCGGAGGCGAACATCCAGCGCCAGTTGGAAGGACCAGCGCCGGTCAGCAGATAATTCACGCTGTAGGAGAGCAGGATACCGATGACAATCGCGAGCTGATTGAGGCTGACCATCAGGCCCCGCGAGCGGGCGGGAGCGATTTCGGCGATGTACAGCGGCGACAGGGTTGAGGCGATGCCGATAGCCAAGCCGCCGAGGAAGCGGGCGATCACGAATTGGGCCAGGTTGCGGGGAAGAGCGGTCCCGAGCGAAGAAAGCGTGAATAAGGCGGCAGCGGCGATGAGTACCCGCTTGCGCCCGAAGCGATCGCTGGTGACAGCGGCCAGGCTGGCGCCGACAACGCATCCGAGCAGCAGGCTGCTGGCGGCGACCTCGGTCTGGGAGTCATTCAGCAGGAATTGGCGCTTGAGAAACACGATGGCGCCGTTGATGACTGCGGTGTCGAATCCGAAAAGAAGCCCGCCGATGGCCGCCACCGCGGCCGGCAGGTAAAGATGGCGGGCCATGCCCGGCTGAGTCTCAGTCATGGAGTTCTCGGGTGTTGCGGCGCCTCAAATCCGCAGCAACCCCTGCCGCAGAAAAATCAGTCCCGCGGCGCCGGCCACGCCGCCATATCCCACCACGCTCTGCCACACAATGGGGACCTCGCGGCCCAGCAGGATGCGGGTGCGGCGAGCGACCTGGCCGCGAATGGGATCCAGCAGTGGCCCTCCGGCTTCGGCGATACTGCCGCCCACAATCACGACTTCGGGATCGAAAATGTGCATCGCGCTGACCAGCGTAGCCGCGAGGTATTCCCGCGCGCGCTCGATTACACAGCGCGCGCTTTCGTCGCCGGCCGAGGCGGCGCGGAAAATGGCTTCGGTGCTCGGGGGCGCGCCTTGGTCTTGTGGCGATAAGGCCGCCGGCGCGGCGCGGTGGAGATGAGCCAGATAGTCGGACTCGATCGCCCGTGATGAGAAGCGAGTCTCGACGCAGCCATAGTTTCCGCAGATGCAGAGGCCGCCATGCAAATCGAGGGTCATGTGTCCAACGTGACCGGCGACTCCTCCGGCGCCGCGAAGGACCACGCCGTCGACCAGGGCCGCGCCCCCGATGCCGGTGCCAAGGGTGAGGAGAACCGCATTACGTTTGCCGCGGGCCGCGCCCCAGAGCACCTCGGCGATCAGGGCGGTGCGGGCATCGTTGTCGGCCACAACCGGAATTTCTCCCGCAGCGATCACGTCGGACAGAACTTTTCCCTCCAGAAAATTGAGGTCGCCGGGCAAGCTCTTGACCCTCGAGTTGGAGTTGTCAATCACGCCCTTGCAGGCAATGCCGACCCCGCGCAGGCAGGCCGGAGCCTTCCTCAGAACGGAGTGGACAAAGTCGCGCAAGGCCGAAGGGTTGCGGGGCGAAGGCTGATGAAAGCTTTCGATCAGGTTGCCGTGCAGGTCAACCAGCGCAGCCTTCAGGGCGGTGGCGCCGATATCGACGCCCGCCGCGACCGGAAGATCAGGCTGAACATCAGGTCCGATTGGGATCACAATCGTTGTGCATTATACGCACTCTATGCAATCCTAATGGGCCGATGTCTGCAAGAAGCACTTCCGCTGGCCGCAGCAAACGAGGACCATCCCGGAATCGTCGGGGGCCGCGCGGCACCGACGCGGCCGGGCTGACCTATTTTGAGCAGGCCATCGACCTCCTGCATGAGCTGAAGAGAACCCAGGCGCCGGTCATCCAGGAGGCGGCAGAGCTGTGTGCCGACCGCATCGCGCGCGGCGGCCTTATGTTTCTGTTCGGCAACGGCCACTCCCGCATGATGTGCGAGGAGATGACGCCGCGGCAGGGCGGGTACCCGGGCTTTGTGGCCCTTGTCGAGTTGGCGCTATCGAATCATGCCGCGATCGTTGGATCGAACGGGCTGCGGGCCCCGCTCTACCTGGAAAACTACGAGGGTTACGCGGAGCAGATTCTGCGCAGCTTTCATTTCGGTCCCCATGATGGCTTGATCGTGATCTCGACCAGCGGTATTCGTCCGGTGGTCGTCGAAGCCGCCATGGGAGCCCAGAAGCGCGGTATGGCGGTGATCGCCATCGTTTCCCGGGCGCACTGCGAAGCGGCAAGGGCGGCGCACTCCTCCGGGAAAAAGCTCATCGACTGCGCCGACCTGGTCATCGACAACATGTGTCCTCCGGGGGACTGCGTGGTAGAGCTGGAGGGACTGGAATGGCGGACGGGGCCGGTTTCGACGATTACGGGCGCGATGATCATTAACATGATCCGCTGCTCCACGGCAGAGGCGCTCCTTGCGCGCGGGATCAAGCCGGTGGTCCTGCCCAGCCATCAGTTTGTGGGCAACACCAGCGCAGCCTCTCAACTGGAGGCGTTCTACGAGGCTTACCGCAAGAGCCTGAAGCATCTTTACGAATAGCGTGAGCGAAGTTCTTCTCATAACGGGGTCGTCAGGAATTGCGGCCGCGGTGGCCCGCATCTGGGGGGCGGACGATCCGGTTTTCATCTTTGGGATAGACAGAGAGCAATGCAGCGCGCTCGCCGGAGAGTTGAAAAACGCGGCGTTCGCGGTTGGCGATGTCCGGGATGAAGCGGCGGTGCAGCGCGCGGTGTCGGAGTGCCTGGACAAGTTCGGGCGCGTCGACGCCCTCATGAACGTGGCGGGCGTGAGCGCCCGCTCAGCAGGCGACGGACCGTTGCACCAGTGCGCGACCAAGGCTTGGGACACGGCGATCGACATCAACGCCAAAGGCACGTTCTTAATGTGCCGTGAGGTGCTGAGTCTGTGGATGGGCCAGGGCGAGGCGGGCGTGATTCTTAACACCGGGAGCGTGCTGGCGCGGCATCCTCAGCGCAAGCATTTTGCCACGGTGGGCTATGCCGCCAGCAAAGGTGCGATTGAGGCCATGAGCCTGTCGGCTGCAGCTTATTACGCGCCGCACCGCATCCGCATCAACGTGATTGCGCCCGGTCTAGTGCGCACGCCCATGACCGCCAGGGCGCAGGAAGACTCGGAAATTATCGAGTACATGACTCAAAAGCAGCCGCTGCGCCAGGGCATGCTGAGCCCCGACGACATCGCCAAGGCTGCATGCTTTCTATTGCGCCAGGATTCGAGCCCGATTACCGGTCAGGTGGTGACGGTGGACGGAGGATGGACGGTGAGCGAGTGAGGCCGGCGAAGCGGATCGTGAGGGCAGACGAAGGGGGAGCCACCAGCCGGCCGAAACGCCCGGCTTTGCGCACGACTGTAGTCGGGAGCTATCCGTTCCCCGGGTGGCTCGAGTTCGCTTCCGCGCACCCGGATCAGTTTGGCGACGCCGACATCGAAGAACTGCGGACGGATGCGGTCATCGTCGCGGTGCACGATCAGGCGGCAGCAGGATTGGACGTGATCACCGACGGCGAGCAGACGCGCTACGACTTCAACCTGTCCTTCTACGGCCGCCTGGAAGGCCTTGCAGGGACAGCGATTTCGGCACGTCGATTTGGACCGCCAGCACATGACCAGCGCGGGAAATATGAGATCACAGGCAAAATCCGCTCGCGGCACGGACTGGGAGCGGTAGAGGAATTCAAGCGCCTGCAGAAGGTCGCTCCGCCGGGCCCGGTGCTCAAAGCGAGCGTACCCGGTCCGTACACCCTCAGCGGGCGGATTACGCCAGGCGGGGCCTACAAAAGTCGATGGGACGTGACCGACGCGCTGATTCCCGTCGTCCGCGACGAGCTACAGCAGTTGGTGGAGGCAGGATGCCGCGAGATCACGCTGGACGAGCCTTCAATGAGCTGCTACGCGCATCGCGAAGACCCGCGGCGGTTTGTCGAAATTTTCGCCGAGACCGTCAAGCCGGTATTGGGGAAGTGCCGCCTCTCCACCCACCTGTGCTTTGGCAACTATAAAGGACGCGCCGTAGGGTTGCGGCGATATGCGCCGCTGTTCCCGGCGTTTCTGGAGCTGCCGGTGCAGGAGATGCACCTGGAGATGGCCAGCCGCGAGTTTGCCGAAATCGAGGTGATTCACGAGATCGCCGCGCACGGTGTGGACGTGGCGGTTGGGATCATTGACGTGAAGAGCTACTACATCGAGACGCCCGCCGACGTCGCGGAGCGTGTGCGGCTGTGCCTGAAGCACGCCCCCGCCGAGCGATTGGCCTTCGCACCCGATTGTGGGCTGAGCCAGACCGCGCGCTGGGCCGCACGGCAAAAGCTGGCCCACATGGTTGCCGGGGTTGCACTGGTGCGCAGGGAACTGGGACTGCCGTGATCCGGCCGCTGCTCGCGCATGATGCGCTGCTGGAAGATATCCGCGCCGCCGACCGGCGTGACGGCAACTTCCGCCTGTGGTGGCTGGGGCAGAGCGGCTTCTTGCTGCAATGGCAGGGAGTCCATGTGCTGCTGGATCCGTATCTCTCCGATTCTCTGACCAAAAAATATGCGCAGACTGACAAGCCGCATGTCCGCATGACAGAGCTGGTAATCGATCCGGCGCGGCTGTCTTTTGTGAATGTTATTACCTCTTCTCACAATCACACCGACCACCTGGATGCGGAGACGCTGAAACCGCTTCTGGCGGGAAATCCTGAGGCGAAGCTGGTGGTCCCGGAGGCGAACCGCGCGTTTGTAGCGGAAAGGCTGGGGGTTGATTTTTCTTTTCCGATGGGCGTCGAAGAAGGGAAACCGGTAGAAATCCTCGGCATCCGCTTCTCGGGCGTGGCCTCGGCGCACGAAACCGTGGAACGCGATGAGCAAGGTCGTCCCAGGTTCCTGGGATATATCCTGCAATTCGGCGGATGGACCATCTACCACAGCGGCGACACGGTTCGCTATGACGGCATGGCGGAAAAGCTGAAGCCCTTCGGAGTTAACGCCGCTTTGCTGCCCATCAATGGCCGTGCACCGGAGCGGCGCGTGCCAGGCAATTTATCGGGAGCGGAGGCCGCACGACTGGCCAAAGACATTAGGGCGGGAACGGTGATTCCGTGTCACTACGACATGTTCGAATTCAATACCGCGTCGCCGGAGGAGTTTGTGCGGGAATGTGGATGCCTGGGGCAAGCATGCAAGATATTGCGGTGTGGAGAGCGGTGGAGCAGCGAGACTCTTGACCGTGCGCCAGGCGACCGATCGCCCGGGCAAAAGCACTTGACTCACGGCTGAAGCTGCAGGAACGACAACCGCGAATGTCGTAAGATGTCCTCGCGGTACGTACGACCCTTAGGACTCGACAAACATGAACGGCAACAAGCACACTCCTCTCCGCTCTACTCACTGGTTTGGACTCCAGGATAAAGACGGCTTCATTCATCGCTCCTGGATGAAGAACCAGGGATTTCCGCCCAACCTTTTCGATGGCCGACCGGTCATTGGCATCTGCAACACCTGGTCGGAGCTGACTCCCTGCAACGCGCACTTCCGCATGATCGCCGACCGGGTCAAGCGCGGAGTGTACGAAGCCGGCGGTTTCCCGCTGGAATTTCCCGTGATGTCGCTGGGCGAGACCAACCTGCGGCCCACGGCCATGCTGTTTCGGAACCTGGTCAGCATGGACGTGGAGGAATCGATTCGCGGTAATCCGGTTGACGGCGTGGTGCTGCTCTGCGGCTGTGACAAGACCACGCCCTCGCTCATGATGGGCGCGGCGAGCTGCGACCTGCCGGCGCTGGTCGTCTCCGGCGGAGCGATGCTGAACGGCAATTTTCGCGGACAGGCGATCGGCTCGGGCACCAGCGTGTGGACCATGAGCGAGGATGTGCGCGCCGGCAAAATGAGCTTTGCCGAGTTTACCGAGGCGGAAGCCTGCATGTCGCGCTCCGCCGGCCACTGCATGACCATGGGGACGGCGTCCACCATGGCTTGCATGGTGGAGGCGCTGGGCATGGGTCTGCCGCAAAATGCCACGATTCCGGCTGTGGACTCGCGCCGTTATGCCCTGGCCCACCAGGCGGGAAGGCGAATCGTGGAGATGGTGCGGGATGACGTCAAGATGTCGCGCATCCTCACCCGGAAAGCATTCGAGAACGCCATCAAGGTGAACGCGGCGGTAGGCGGCTCGACCAATCTGGTTCTGCATCTCCTCGCGCTGGCTGGACGCGTGGGCGTGAGGCTCGAGCTCGACGACTTTGACCGGCTCGGCCACAACTTGCCTCTGCTGGTGGACCTGATGCCCTCCGGCCGTTTCCTGATGGAGGACTTCTACTACGCTGGAGGTGTCCCGGCGGTGGTCCGCGAATTGGGTGACGAAATTCATCGCGACGCCTTGACAGTCAACGGCCAAACCATGGGCGAGAACACCGCCGGCGCGCCCTGCTGGAACCGCGAGGTCATTCGCGAGCGCGCGAAGCCTATCCGCGAGCGGGCCGGAATCGCGGTGCTGCGGGGAAATCTTGCGCCGGGCGGCGCGGTGATCAAGCCGTCGGCGGCCACTCCGCGCCTGCTGAAGCATCGCGGGCGCGCGGTCGTCTTCCGCGACATTGAGGACTTCAAGCAGCGGGTGGACGATCCCGCGCTGCCGGTCGATGAAAATTCCGTGATGGTGATGCAGGGCGCCGGACCGAAGGGATATCCGGGCATGCCGGAAGTGGGCAACATGCCGCTGCCGAAAAAGCTCCTGCAGCGCGGCATTACCGATGTGGTTCGAATCTCAGATGCCCGCATGAGCGGCACCGCATACGGCACCGTGGTGTTGCACGTTACGCCCGAGTCCAGTGCGGGAGGACCTTTGGCGCTGGTGCGCGACGGTGACGAGATTGAGCTGGATACCGAAGGGCGCAAGCTCGAGCTGCGCGTGAGTGAAGAAGAGCTCAGTCGCCGGCGGAAGGCCTGGACTCCGCCTCCCCCGCTGGCCAGTGGCGGTTATCAGAAGCTTTACATCGAGCATGTGCTGCAGGCGGACAAGGGCGTAGATCTCGATTTTCTGGTCGGGTGCCGGGGCGCCGGGATTCCAAGGGAGAGCCACTAACGGATGCGCTTATCGAGGCGGCTTCAGCCGCCGAAGGTCGAATCGCAATGAAGGACCTGGAAGCGAAAGTCGCGATCGTTACTGGGACCACGGGGATCGGGCGCGCGATCGCGAAGCGCTTCGCCGCCGGGGGCGCCAACGTGCTCGCCTGCGGCATCGAAACCGCGGCCAATCAGGAACTGGCCGCGGAGGCTAAGGCTGGCGGATTTGCCATTCGCGTGGAGCACTGCGATGTCGGAGCGGCGAGGTCCGTTGAGGCGGCCGTATCGAAGGCCCTCAGCGAGTTCGGCGGCCTGGATATCGTGGTCAACGCAGCCGCTTTCCATCCCTTCGGCAACGTGGTTGAAACTGATCTGGAGACCTGGAGCCGCTGCCTGACCGTGAACGTCACCAGCATTTACCTCTTCGGGCACTTCGGCGTTCCGGCGATGAAGAAGCGGGGTGGGGGCGCGATCATCAACCTTGCCTCGGTGCAGGGATATGCCTGCCAGCGCGGTGTGGCGGGCTACGCGACGTCGAAGGGGGCGGTGCACAGTCTCACTCGCGCCATGGCGCTCGACCACGCCGGCGATGGAATTCGCGTCAACTCCATCAGCCCGGGTTCGATCCGCACGCCCATGCTGGCGCGCTCGGCCAGCAATTTCGCTCCGGGCGTGCCCCTCGAAGAAGTATTCGAGCGCTGGGGCAAGGCGCACCCCCTCGGCAGAATCGGCACGCCGGAAGAAGTGGCGGAACTGGCGGCGTTTCTGGCTTCCGACCGTGGCTCCTTCTGTACCGGCGGTGATTACAAGATAGACGGCGGGTTGCTGGCGGGCATCGGCGTCCAGTGACGGCGGCGAGAATCACATCCGAACCTGTGTGCGTCGCGCCCACCGGCGACCGCTGCGGGGAGGGCGTCGTTTGGCATGCGGCCCATTCCGCGGTCTACTGGACAGACATCAATCGCTTCCTGATCCACCGCTTCACCCTGTCGGACGATTGTGTCCGAACCTGGTTTTTCGAAGAGCCGGTCACTGCCCTCACCCTGACCGATCGGGACGACGTGCTGACCGTGGTGCTGGGTTCCAGCGTGATTCTTTGGGAGCCGGCCACCGACCGGCGGCATCAGGCCCTGTTCCATTTGGAAGGCTGGCCCAGGGTCCGCCTGAACGATGGGCGCGCTGACCCGCGAGGTTTGCTGTGGACCGGGTCGATGCGCAACAACGTGAACCCGGATGGAAGCTGCGGCGACGCCGCCGGCCGGGACGGCTTGCTCTTTCGCATCGATAGCGAAGGTCACGCAACAGTGCAGCGGCGGGATATCGGCATCTCCAACACCCTGGGCTGGAGTCCGGACCGTAGCCGTTTTTACTTTGGCGATTCCCTCGCCAACATGATCTGGTCATACGGTTACGACATGGCCAGGGGCGAAATAAGCTATGAATCGGCCTTCTTTTCGGATTTTGATCGCGGTGTGCCCGACGGCTCGACCGTCGACGCCGAGGGTTATCTGTGGAACTGCCGCTTCTACGGGGGCTGTATTGTTCGCGTCGCCCCGGACGGCAAGGTCGAGCAAATCATCGAAATGCCGGTAAGAAACATTACAACCTGCACCTTCGGGGGAGCAGATCTGAAAACGCTCTACGTCACCACGGCTTCGGTCGACGCCGCCCCCGGCGACCGCCTGGCCGGCGGCCTGTTTGCCATTCAATGTGAGGTAGCGGGTCAGCCGGAAAATCGCTTTCGAGTCTTCGCGAAGTAATCCTGACCGCGTGTCTAAGCCGCTATGCCGGATGCACCTTGCGGAATTCTTCCAGGCATCTCTTCGCCGTTTCGAGTTCGGAGAATCGGCTCCCTTCCTGCTCGACCAGGTAATACTCGATGCCTCCGCCGCTTTCTGCGGCCGCGAAAATGTTCTTCCAGTCAGCCGAACCTTCCCCGAACAGCACCGAGTAACCTTTCGCCGCGTCGGGCGACCAATCCTTACAGTGCATGGACTTGATTCTCCCCGGATTGGCCCGAATCCAGGACACAGGATCGGAGCCGGCTTCCAGGCACGTGCCCACATCCAGTTGCAGGGCCACCGACGGCTGGGTGTTGCGGGCCAACACTTCGATGGGGCGCGTGCCAGCGAGCGCGATCCACTCCACTTTGTGATTGTGATAACCGGACTTCAGCCCGGAAGCCTCCAGTTTTTCCGCGGCCGCGTTGAGGGAATCCGCCAAGGCCTTCCAGCCGTCCAGCGTGGTCTTCGGGCTGGAACTCGCCATGACCACGTAGCGGCATCCCAGAATGTTGTTCATATCGCGCGCTCGCGAAATATTTTGCGGACTCAGGTAATCCTCGCTGTTGTGGGTGGAGAGACAGCGAACGCCGAGATCGTCAAGAAGCTTGCGCATGTCCTTCGTCTGGGCCTCGCTCCACTCGAAATACGGCGCGTAGAACTCGACCACCTGGTATCCCAGCTGGGCGACAGCGCGGACCGTACCCATCAGATCCTTCTTCAGATCCTCGCGCACCGAGTACAGTTCCAGCCCGACCGGCATAGAGCTGGAGGCAAACGCGCGCAGCGACCAGGGAAGAGTTGCGGAAAAAGCCAGAAATCTGCGGCGGGAAAGTTCATCAGTCATGGCCAAGTCCTGTCTTGATCCGGCACAGCAAGTGGTGCTTTCGTTTCGGGGAGTTGCTCAGGCGATCCCCAGCTTTCTTTGCATCTCCTCCAGCGAGAGGCCCTTGGTCTCAGGATAGACCAGCAGGACCACGACGAACTGCAGCACCATCATGGCAGAAAAAAGTACGAATGGGTACGCGCCTGAGGAGTGCGCCACCACGGGGAAAATCAGCGAGATGGCAGCGTTCATGAACCAGTGGGAAAAGCTGCCCAGGCTCTGGCCCTTCGCCCTGACCGTGTTGGGAAAGACCTCCGAGAGATAAACCCAGATGACGGCTCCCTGGGAGAAGGCGAAGAATGCGATGTATCCGATCAGCAGCCAGAGCAGCAGGCTCTGATGCTGCTGGGTGAAGAAAATCGCCGCCACTCCGGCCAGACATCCCGCCGTTCCCACCGAACCCACCAGCAGCAGCGTCTTGCGCCCCAGCCGGTCGATGACCGACATGGCGATGATGGTAAACAGCAGATTCGTGGCCCCTACCGCGACCGCCTGCAGGTTGCCGGAAACCTTGCTGTAGCCGGCAAAACCGAAAATATCGTTCAGGTAGTAGAGAATTGCGTTGATGCCCGAGAGCTGGTTGAACATTCCGATGCTGACTGCCAGAAAAATCGGCAAGGCATATTTTCGCGAGAACAGACGCTCCTCTTCTTGTGCCCGTTCGAGGTGGATCGATTCCACGATCTCCTGCAAGTCATGCTCGTAATTTTCGTCGCCGGTCATTTGCAGCACGGCCCGGGCCTCGTCCACGCGCCCCTTTCTCACCAGCCAGCGCGGGCTGCGCGGAATGGTGAAGAGCATGACCAGGAACAGAGCGGCGGGAAGGGCGGTGACCCCCAGTTGCCAGCGCCACTCGCTGGACCCAAACTGCTGCAGGCCGATCACGTAGTTGGAGAAATAGGCCAGCAGGATGCCGAAAACAACGTTGAACTGAAAGACCCCGACCAGCCGGCCGCGTAACTTCGCGGGGGCAATCTCCGCGATGTACATAGGCCCCAGGACCGACGAGCCACCCACGCCCAGCCCGCCGATGAAACGAAAGGCCACCAGCGCGGTCCAATTCCAGGCGAGGGCGCAACCCAGGCCGGAGATCAGGTAGAGCACTGCCATCACCCGCAGGCTGTCGCGGCGGCCGTAGGTTTCTCCGGGGAATCCGGCAAGCATAGCGCCCAGCACCGTGCCGGCGAGCGCGCTGAAGACGGTTACGCCGAGCAGCAGCGGAGTCAAACTGTAGGTTTGGGTGAGAGCGCTCGTGGTGCCGGAGATGACGGCGGTGTCGAATCCGAACAGCAGACCGCCCAGGGCCGCCACCACCGTGCTCTTGAGCAACGTCGCGTTCAGCTTCATGTGCGCTCCAGCGGCCCGGTCTCCACCTGACGCGGGCAAAAGGCAGCCCACAAGGTATCACAGGAGGCAAGAAGCTCCCGCCGAATGAGCCGGCTTCGAGTGGCCGATGATTTTCGCGGTTATCACGGAGCACTTTTCAATTCATTGGACGGAAACACGCCGCCGGGAG
>CAYOZX010000004.1:26452-35863 GCA_964408515.1 uncultured Acidobacteriaceae bacterium
CGCGGTTATCACGGAGCACTTTTCAATTCATTGGACGGAAACACGCCGCCGGGAGAAGATGAGAACAGAGGAAGAATGGACATCAAAGCAGTCATTCTCGACTACGGCATGGTTCTGTGCCATCCGCCGACCAGCGAGGAGATAGGCCGAATGACAGCGGTATTGCGTGTCGAACGGGCGCAGTTCAACCAGCTCTGGGGCCGCAACCGCGACCGCTACGACCGCGGCGATCTCTCTCCCGAAAAATACTGGTCGCTCCTGGCGGCAGAAGCGGGCGTGGCGCTGACACCCGCTCAGCTCGACCAACTTTACGGCTGGGACGTCGAGATGTGGGCGCACCCCGACCCGCTCATGATCGGCTGGGCGAAAGAATTGCACGCCTCGGGAATCAAGACCGGTGTCCTTTCCAACATGCATCAGGACATGATCGCGTACGCGCGCCGGAACTTTGCCTGGCTGCGCGACTTCGATCACCTGACTCTCTCCGCCGAGGTCAGCCTGGTGAAGCCCGACGCCGCCATCTATGAGCATAGCTTGCGTGGCCTGGGAGTGGCAGCCCCGGAAGCGCTGTTTATCGACGACCGGGAGGCTAACGTTCAGGGCGCGCGGTCGGTGGGCATGCGGGCGATGTTGTTTCAATCTCCAGCGCAGTTGCGGAAGGATCTCGGCCGGCTCGGCTTTACGATCCTGCCGCGGGACGGCAGTCCGCCGCGCTCGCCGGTTTCCGCCCCGCCCAGAAACGGGTGATGTCCTCCAGCGTTCGTCCCTTGGTCTCGGGGACGAGCATGAACACGCACACCAGGTTGAGGAAGGCGGCGGCGCTGAAGGTCCAGAATGTGCCGTCACTGCCCAGGCGTTTCTGCATGAGGGGAAAAAGCTGATTCCCGAGATATCCCACCACCCACAGGGCGGTGGTGGCGATCGACATCGCGCGGCCCCGGACCTTGGTGGGATAAATCTCGGAAATGATGACCCAGCAGGCCACGCCGTTGCCGAAGGCATGCCCTGCCACGAATGTCATGACGAAGAGAAGAACCGCCGCTCCGCTGCCCTGCGCATGATAGAACCACCCCACCAGGGCGAACGAAAGAAATTGCAGAAGCGTGCCTGCGAGGATCAGCGTTTTGCGGCCCGACCGATCGACCAGCCACAGCGCGAACAGCGTGAACACAAGGTTGACCAGACTGACCAGTACCGACTGGAAGAATGCGTCGCTGGTGGCCGAGCCCGCGGCCTTGAAAATCTCGGGAAGAAAGGAGAACAAGGGCGTGATACCGCTGGCCTGAGAGAATGCTGCCAGCATGATTCCCATCAGCAGTGGCCTGCGGAACGTGGTCAGGAGCTCGGAGAGATGGCCTTCTTCGAGGGCCAGCGAGTCCTCAATCTGCGCCCCTTCGTTCTCCGCTGCCTCTGCGCCGTTGATCTCTGAAAGCACCGCCAGCGATTGCTTCCGGCGGCCCATTTTCATCAGCCAGCGCGGAGATTCCACGGCGGGGACGATCGCGGCCGCGAACAGAAGCGCCGGTACGATGCCGGCGAAGAACATCCAGCGCCAGCCGCTGCTCGTGTTCCACACCTCATCGCCGAGCCGCTGGATCAGCATGTTGACGAATACCGCCGCCAGAATTCCCAGCACGATGCCCAATTGATAGAGAGTCACCAGCCGTCCGCGAAGACGAGCCGGCGCCACCTCGGCGATGTACATGGGAGCGATAATCGACGCCGCCCCAATACCCAGACCGCCAATGAGCCGCCAGATCACAAACTGTGTCAGGCTGGCGGCGAACCACATGCCCAGCGACGACAGGGCAAAGCAGGCGGCACAGAGAAACAAGCCTTTTTTCAGGCCCAGACGGTCAACCACCGCGCCCGCCCCCGCCGCGCCTGCCGTGCACCCGATCAGCGCGCAGCCCGCGGCCCAGCCGATGCCGCCTGCGTCGAGCCGGAAACACAGACTCAGATAGTGGATGGCTCCACTGATGACGATGTTGTCGTAACCAAACAGCAGGCCGGCCAGCGCCGAAACCGTGGCCGCGATGATGAGAGGCTTCTTCCGCGTGTGAATCGGGGAGCTCGAAGCGTCGCTCAACGCTTGCCCTTGTCGCCGGCTGCGAGTTCGCCGCCGGCGCCAGCGCCTGGTGTTTTCTCCAGCATCGCCTTGGCCGCCAGAATGAAGCCGATGGTGTGCGCCATGCCGGCGTGCCACGGCGCGGGGCAAGTCATCTGCGGCGTGTGGTCGGGGATGATCACGCCGTCAAAGCGGTTCTTCGCCAGGATAGCCAGAATACGAATCATGTCGACATCGCCCTCATCGATGAAGGTCTCGCGGTAATGTGGAACCTTGCCCACCACGTTGCGCAGGTGGATGTAAGCAATCCTGCCCTGACGGCTGTAGCGTTCGACCGCGTCATACACATCGCCTTCGCTCATCTCGGCGAGGGTGCCGACGCAAAGCTCCAGCGCATTGCTCGGGCTGGGTGCGAGATCGATGAGCCTCTGGTACAGGTAGGGCTGATAGACGAGCCGGGGCTGGCGGCGCATGGTAGGCATGGGAGGATCGTCGGGGTGCGCGGCCAGACGCACGCCCGCTTCCTCAGCCACCGGAAGCACGTCTTCCAAAAACCTCTGCAGCCGCCGCCATAGCTCTTCATGCGAGATCGTGGGCAAGGTTCCCGCCGGGGCCTTTTCGTCATACACCATGTTCCAGATCATTCCCCGGGGAATGGGGACGTCTTCGGCAGCGCCCTCCATGCCAGCCGTGATCGCATTGCCGCGGCCCCGGTTCGCGGTCACGCGGCCGCAGACCCCGGCCAGGCTGAAGTTGTAGCCAAGCACGGGGATGCCAGCTTCTCCCATCCGCCGGATGATGGTTTTGACCTTCTCGATCTGCTGCGGCCGCTGCGGGCCGTCGAGCAGAATGTCATGCCAGTGGGCGGGATCGAGATTTTCAATGGCGTAGAAAACCAGGCCGGCGTCTTCCATGTCGCGGCGGAGGTTCTTGAGTTCTTCAACCGTCCATAGCTTTTCCGGATCGCCGGCTACTCCCCAGGGCTCGTACTTCGCGCCTGTCGGTTGATTGCCTCGCGGGTTGGACGAACCGCGGTTGAAATAGTCGACCAGGTGAACGACCAGGTGGGTGCAGCCCGCCTGGCGCGCGAAGGCGTAGTAGTCGCGGGTCAGCATGTGGCGGTACAGGCCCAGGCCAACTTTCATAGGCGGTTGCCGATTCCCGCGCCGTAGTCCGGGCTCAATATCTGGCCGTTGATCTCATCGGCAAGCGGCGAGCAGAGATACACGAACGCGTCGGCGATGGACTCCGGACTGTTTCGATGACCGAGAGAAACGCGCTGAACAAACTCGCGGTAGGCGGGATCTTCTTCGAACACCTTCAGAGAGCTTCCGGCGGCAACATTGCCCGGAGAAACTGCGTTGACCCGGATACCCGTGTGGGCATATTCGAGGGCCATGCAGCGGGCAGAGTTTTCCAGAGCGGCCTTGGCCGAAGCGTAGGACGGAATCTGGGTGTGCGGCATGCGGGCCACGTAAGAGGAGGTGAAGATGAGGTGCCCGGCAATCTTCCGCTGGGTCCACTCGGCAAAGACTGCCCGCGCCAGGTTCACCTGCGCGAAATAGTTGAAGCGGAAGATGCGGTCGTACTCGGCCTCGGAAGTCGTGGCGAAAGGGTGCAGGCCGCAGCCGCCGGCATGGCCGAGCACGGTATCGAGGGTGGGAAAGCGGCCGAACGACTCCTCCACCGCGCGATTGAGCGCCGCAGAATCAGTGATATCGGTGGGAAAGTAAGTGTACGAACCTTGCGCAATGTTCCATTGGCGCAGCGTTTCGTGGGCACTGTCCTCGGGTTTGATGTCGAGCAGGATCAGGTTCGCACCCGCCGCTCCAAGCCTCCGCAGCATGGACTCCGCAATCGCCCCCAGGGCGCCGGTGATGAGAATCGATTTGCCGGAAAGATCGATCTGGATCATAGCGGTTTACCAGTCCCCGCAAGATCGCCGGTCCGAGTGCTTGAGGGGTGAGCAATCATGCTTCTAGTGCGAGCCCCCTACATGATCCCGTGCTTCTCGAACGCCGCCACCGCGCTGCTGCCTTCCTCCAGCGCCCTGCGGACCAATTTCTCCCCGCGGACCTTCTCCAAAGCCTTGGTAAACACTTCCTCACCCGCCGCGGCGGGAACGACGCAAACGCCGTCGATGTCGCCAAAGACAAGGTCGCCCGGCCGCAGACGCACGCCCCCGATTTCGAGCGGAACGCGAAAGTCCACCACCTTGTAGCGCGGCGACGAATCCTGGCCGTAAGGCCCAAAGGAAAACGTGGGGAAGCCTATTTTGAGGATCACCTTGGTGTCGCGGGTGTAGCCATTCAACACCGCGCCGCTCGCGCCCAGCTTGCGGGCGCGGATGCTCATTAGCTCCCCCCACAGCGCATTGCGCGGAGAAGAGCCGGTGTTGACGTAGACTTCGTTCGTCCGCAGATCGTCAAGGGCCTCGAGCATCAGGCCGAACGGTCTTTCCATGAGCTTGTTGGCGGTGCCACTGACTTTCTCCGCGAACACGTCCACCGCCAGCACCGGCATCGCGCGTCCCACCACGATCATATCTGCGCCCAAAGGACGAATCTGGGGAGGAAGGAACTGATGCTGCAGGTCTAATCTGTCCATGACGTCGCCTACAACGCAGGTAAATAGCTCCCGCCTCACCAGGGAAAACAGTTCCTCGTCGTTTTTCCAGAGCGTCATGTTGATGACCTGAAGGACGCCTCCACGTTCAGCCGATCCACAGCGTGCAAGCCGCCTTCACTTCGTCTTGGCGCGCGCCTGCTGGATGCGCTCGATGAACTGCCGGGCTGTATCCGTGATGGCCTGGAAATTCCCCGTCTGCGCGCCGGCCGTCAGGCCGCCACCCACGCCCACCGCCACCGCCCCTGCCTTGATCCACTCGCCGACGTTGTCCACGCTCACGCCGCCCGTTGGCATGAGCGACGCCTGCGGCAGCGGGCCCTTCGCCGCCTTCACAAAGGCCGGCCCCAAAGTCTCGCCGGGAAAGAGCTTCACGATGTCGGCGCCGCACTCCATGGCCTCGACGATGTCGCGCATGGTGCCCGCACCCGGCATGTAGGGAACCTGATAGCGGTTGCACAGCCGCGCTGTCTCCACGCTGAGACACGGGCTCACGATGTACTGCGCTCCCGACAGCACCGCCAGCCTGGCGGTTTCCGCGTCCAGCACCGTGCCCGCGCCGATCAGAATCTCGCCCGCCTGGTATTTTTTGGCCAACTCTTCGATCACGGACGGCGCCTCCGGAACCGTGAACGTGATCTCAATGGCGGCGGCGCCGCCGGCGGCGCACGCCTCCGCGATGCGCGCCGCCTGATCCGAGCTGCGGGTGCGCACGATGGCGACCAGTCCCGACTCAACAACCTTGCTCAGCACCTTAAGTTTCAGCATAGGGGTTGAAAGGTACGACGTTACTTGGGCCCGCTTTCCGCCGGCGCTGCCGGATTCTGCAGCTTCTGGTAGGCCTGCATTTCCTGCTCCGCCTTCGCGGTCTTGCCCTGCTTGCGATAGAGGCCGGCGAGGGCGAAGTGCGTCTGGCCCGCCAGCGCCGTGTCTTTTTCGATCGCAAGCAGCTTGGTCCAGACTTTTTCCGCGGTAACCGGATCGCCCGCGAGGGATGCCGCCTTACCCAACGAATAGAGCGTCTCCGGCATCTCCGGTTGCAGGCCATCGGCGCGCTCCAGTTCGACCCGGGCTTCGCGCGCTTTACCTTGCTGCAATAACGCGGTTCCCAGGCGGTAGAAAGCCTCCGCATTTCCCGGCTGCAGTCGGGT
Organism: uncultured Acidobacteriaceae bacterium; assembly: GCA_964408515.1. Classification (GTDB taxonomy): domain Bacteria; phylum Acidobacteriota; class Terriglobia; order Terriglobales; family Acidobacteriaceae; genus CAYOZX01. The sequence continues at coordinate 32,297 of CAYOZX010000004.1, forward strand.
TTGCGCACGGAACTCCTCCTCCGCCTTCGTCCACTGCGACGAACCCGCATAAACCAATCCCAGCTCGAGATGCACTTCCGGGGTGCCGGGCCGCAGGCGCAGGGCCTCCGTGAATTCCTTCTCCGCCTGCGGCATCTGCCGCAGCACATAGTAATTCTCCGCCATGGCCTGGTGCGACCGCGCAGAATCGGGATAGAGCGCCTGCAGGGTATCGATCGACTGCTTGGAAAGCAAACCCGCAGCGCGCCCCAGATAGTAAAGCAGATCGGGATCGTTGGGATGTTTGGCCAGCGCCGCCTGCAGGTTGGCCACCGCCTGCGGCAATAATCCTGCTCCGATTTGCGCGATCCCCAAAGCCGTCGGGTCCTGGATCTTTTCCAGATGCGTGATGGCCTCCGTGTTGTAGCCCTGCGCCAGCAGCGCATAGCCCAGCAACTGGTGCGCGGCTGCCAGATCAGGCGATAGCTCGAGCGCGCGTTTCAGCGGCGCCATGGCCGCCGCGTAATCCTGTTTCTCCATGTGGGCCTGGCCCAGGCTCAAGAATCCTTCCGCTAGCGTCGGCGCCAGTTCGGTCGCCTGCTTGAATTCCGCAATGGCCCGGTCGTAGTGGCCCTGCTTGCCGGCCTCCCGTCCCGCCTCCAGATGTTGCTGCGCCTCCGGGGACGCAGCTTGCCAGGCCAGCCAGAGCGCCAGAAGGATGTGAATCACGGTTTCTCCGGTTCCCGTATTTGTAGGTACTGGTCGGCGCGAACATCGTTCAGGCTCTGCCGCACGCCTGACGGCCAGGAGACCTCGATCTTGGCGGTCTCAGCCGAGCCCAGGCCGAAGTGGAGACGCCTGTCGCTCGACGAAAGATAGCTTCCCGCCGGGGAGGCGAAGCGCGTCTGCCCGTTCACCTGCACCCGTGCGCCAAATCCGTCGCGATTGCTGCGTGTGCCCCTCAGCGTGATCCCCAGCCAGTGCTGCTGGCCGCCCCGGTTGAAGAATACCTGCGGAGGACCGCCCAGCACCGTCATGACCACGTCCTGCCAGCCGTCATTGTTGAGATCGCCGAAAGCCGCGCCCCGACCGGCCCAGGATTGGCCGCCCGCATCCACTCGCTCGAAACGGCCGGCATGGTTCAGCGCGACCATAGGCGGCTCCAGGTAGTGCAGCGAGGGATCGATCTTCTCGACGTTGTCCAGCACATGCCCTTGAGCTACGAACAAGTCCTTCCAGCCGTCATTGTCAAAATCCTCCAGGCCGATGCCCCATCCCGAGCTCCCGCTGGATAGCGCACCCAGCCCCGTGACCAGGCTGCCATAGCTGAACGCGGCATTTCCCTCATTGTGATACACGCTATACAGCTCGCGCGGCAATTCGGTGACGATGATGTCGGGCTTGCCGTCGTTGTCGTAGTCCTGAAAGACCACGCCCATACCGGAAAGGCGCCGCCCCTCCTCGGAAAGCGCCGCACCAGCCTCCAGTCCCCGCTCCGTGAAGGTGCCATCGCCGTTGTTGTGGTAAAGGTATTGCTGCATGCCGTCGTTGGCGACGAATATATCAGTGAAGCCATCCCCGTCGTAGTCGGCAAAAGCCACACCCAGGGCGCGTCCCTTCTTGGCCGTAATGCCAGTCTTCTGGCTGACGTCGGTGAACGTGCCGTCGCCGTTGTTGTGATACAGGATGTTCGTGGTTGCCGGAAACTCTTCCGGCGGACAATAGGTTCGCCAGGCCCCGCCGCAGGTTTTGCTGTGCTTCGTGTCCCACTCCATGTAGCGGGTCACGAATAAATCCAGCTTGCCGTCGTTGTCGTAATCGAAAAACCCGGCTGAGACCGACCAGCCGCCAGCGGCTACGCCGGCCTTCGTGGTCACGTCGGTGAACATTCCGTCTCTGTTATTGTGGTAGAGAATGTTCTTCCCGTAACTGGTTACATAGACATCTGGGAATCCGTCATTGTCGTAATCGCCGACCGCGACACCCATTCCGTAGTTGCCGTCACCGGCGTTGGCCAGGCCTGCCTGCCTGGTCACGTCGCTGAAGCTGCCGTCCTTGTTTTGCCGGTAGAGCCGGTTCCAGGATCGCGGATTCGAGCGGCCGAAGCTCTCGGGCACAACCATGGGGCTGGTCACGCGCCCGCCATTCACCAGAAAGATATCCAGCAGCCCGTCATTGTTGAAATCGAAAAGGGCTACGCCCCCGGGCATGGTTTCGATCAGGTATTTCTGCGGCGTAGGCGAGTTTTGCAGAACGAAGTCCAGACCCTGGGGATGTCTGATTTCAAATGGAGACGACGGCCCCCCCGCCAGGGAGATGGCCAGGCCAGCAATCAGGGCGGGAAGAAGAGCGGCGCAGAGGCTGGAATTCGCCAAAGTCTGGACCCGCAGGTAAGCATACCGTGCCCGTGGGCGGGCTGCACAGAGGCCGGTAGGACCCGCGCATTTCCGACAGGTTTATCGTTTACCGTCTCAGGACTATGCCGCTTTTTTCTTGACAACGTTCTACGCGCTGTGACAAAACGCCCGGGTGGGAAAGTTTTGCCAGTAGTCCAACCCGGGACGGTTGGACTGCCACAGGCGACGAGTCTGTGCACTTCGTGTGGGGGTGGGTGATGAGCGCACGCCGATTCTTCTCGCTGTTCCTGGTTCTTGGAGTTCTCCTCTCAACCGCAATCTTGGTCCAGGGTCAGTCGACTTACGGGTCAATCTCTGGAGCGGTCACTGACCCTTCGGGAGCGGCCATTGCTGACGCCAGGGTCACTCTCACCAACCTGGGAACGTCGGAGAAACGCACCCAGCCCACCGGTTCCGACGGACTGTATTCGTTCGTAAACCTGATTCCCGGTAACTACCGGATTGAGGTCGAGAAGTCCGGCTTCAAGCGCATTACCCAGGAGCCGGTCATAGTGCAGGTGCAACAGACGTCGAAGATCGACGTGGCCCTCCCTATCGGCCAGGCGACGGAAACCGTCGAGGTCACCTCCGAAACCCCGCTCCTGCAGTCGGAGACCTCCTCGCTCGGCCAGGTGGTGGAACAGCGTAAGGCCAACGAGCTGCCGCTGAACGGACGCAACATCTACACCCTCGCGGCCATCGCTCCCTCCGTCATTCCTCAGGGCAACACCACCGGGACGCCGGTCGGGAAGAACCCGTTCGACTTCGCCAACTACCAAATCGGCGGTTCTTTTGCTAATCAGAGTGCGGAGTATCTCGACGGCCAGCCGCTGAACATCGGCTACATCAACCTGCCGCTGCTGGTTCCCACCCAGGACTCCGTCTCTGAGTTCAAAGTTCAGTACAACAACCTGGGACCGGAGTGGGGCAAGTTCTCCGGCGGCGTCATCAACCTGAGCACCAAGTCGGGCACCAACAGTTGGCACGGCTCCGCCTACGAGTACCTCCGCAACAAGGTTTTCAACTCGAACGAATTCTTCAACAAGAGACAAGAGATTCAGCTTGGAAATAAGAACGAGCCGCCGCCGTTTACACAGAACCAGTATGGCGTGACCATCGGTGGTGCGGCGATCAAGAACAAGACCTTTGCATTCTTCAGTTGGGAAGCTTTCCGCCTGCGGACGGGCACGGT
>CAYOZX010000005.1:0-19557 GCA_964408515.1 uncultured Acidobacteriaceae bacterium
TTTTTTTCGCGGGGTTGTCTTTCCGGTGGCCGTTGGCGGTGGCAGGCGGCCTGACCCTGGGGTTCATGACCCTGATGCCCTTCGCTGGAATTCTCCTCGCGAACGGATGGGCGCGCGGCGGCTATGCCCTGGCCCTGTTCGCGATCTTCTGTATCTATGCGGGTATGTCGCGCAGGTCGGATATCCCGCCGTACTACTTCTTACTGCATCCGGTGAGCTCCACATTATTCGTCTATACCATGGTACGTTCGACTTGCCTCACTTTGTGGCGAGGTGGAGTGGTGTGGCGGGGGACGTTTTATCCGTTGGGCGAGTTGAGGAAGGGAATGGTGTAACAGACAAGTCTTTACGGACTGCAAAAATAGACCGCTGCCCGGACACTGCGTCTCTTCCGGTTCCTGGGTTACCAAGTTAGGCGGCTGCCGTTTCCTGGGATTTCTCTGCTTCGATTTGGGATGCCTGAATGTTCCGGCGCGGTAGCGTCCCTTGTTCTCGACATCGTAGGTTTTGGGCAGGGGAGGAATCTTCGCCCCTGCGCCGCTCAGCTGCCGGAATTCCCGCAGAATGATTTCCGCCCGGCCATCGTACTCCTGCACCGGACCATGAATTTCGATCAACCGGCCCTCTAATTGCCGGATGTCGCCCACGCTCTTCAGGTCGCCGGGAAAGACGACCACAGTGAAAGGGCACAGGCGGTAGTCATCACAGAAATCCAGGAAATGGACGCCGCGCTCGCCCTGCTTGACGCGAATCACTTTGCCGGCAACACACTTGACCTCGCCGACATGCTGCCTGGCTTGTTCCATGGGGAGACACATGCCGCGGGCGGCGACCGACAGGAGCAGCACGAGCGACAGGTGCGCGTGGACGCCGGGCATGGCGAGACCCAGCCAGCAGATTCTTCGCAGCCGAAGCTCCGCGGGCAATGACAATGCAAGGAATTGTATGGTGGGCGGACCCGGGGGAAGGACGTGGCCGGAAGAAAATCAGCGCCCCTTCCCGAAATGGAAAACGGCAGGGGCCGGCTGGACCGGCCCCTCACACACCCTCTGGAGGCGCTCTCAGCTGAAGGACTTCACCGCGCTGGCTTCGTCGTCTTTGACGTCGAATACGGTATAGAGCTTGGTGATCTGCAGCAGGTCGTGCACCTTCTTGGTCAGGTTAAGGAGCTTAAGCTCGCCGCCCTGATTGCGCACGGTGGTGAAAGCGCTGACCAGTTCGCCGATGCCGGAGCTGTCAATGTAGTTCACGTCCCCGAGGTTCAGCAGAAGCTTTTTCTGCCCTTTGGAGAGCAGGTCGCGAACCACATCTTTCAGAATCACGCTGCCTTCACCCAGCGTAATGCGGCCGCTGCAATCCACGATGGTGACGCCGTTAATCTGGCGGGTGCTGGTCTTCATGGTCACTGGGAAGCCTCCTTCGCGTCCCCGGATGATCCGTGGACGTGCTTGACAAGTTTAATTTCCGTGCCCGTTTGGGAAGGGCTGATGTGCACTTCGTCCATGAACGAGCGAATCAGAAAGATGCCGCGGCCGGAAGTTTTCAAAAGATTTTCCGGAGCCAGCGGATCGGGAATCTTCTCCGGATCCAGGCCCTTGCCCTGATCGCGGATGGTAATGATCAAGTCGCCACCGGTGGTCTCAAAAGCCAGGCTGACCTTCTTGCCGGGATCGTAGGCGTTGCCGTGGAGGACGGCGTTAACCGCGGCCTCCCGCACCGCCATCGCGATCCGCATGACCTCCTCGTCGTCAAAACCGGCATCGGCGGCAATCCGGCTGGCAGCCTGCTCGGCGCTGTCGACAGTCTCCAGCGTCGAATCCAATGTATAGGAGACCCGCTGTTCGGTCATGGCAAAGACTTGCGAATTCGCACGCGGAACCTGGAATCGTCGCCAGCCCACCCGGCCAAGCGGCCCAAAGGCTCGCCCAGGGTGCGGCGAGGAGGCTGGCAGCGAAGCGGTAGTTTGCCTTTACCCTGTGCAAAAGTCAACGCAGGAGTCAAGCGCCGACCGCGGCCGGCCAGGGGTGAGCAGGCCGGAACCCTTCTGGATTCTTGCAAGTGAGTTGAGTATGCTCGCCTTGTGACTACTTTCGCCCTGACCGAACTGCTGGGGGCGCCAGTATTTGACGCTGCCGGAAGCCGCTGCGGACGAGTGCGCGAAGTAGTGCTGGTTCCTCAGGAAGACCGCGCGCGGGTTGCGTCCTTTATCGTGAAAACCAGCGGTGGCAACCGCATGTTGCCCTCGAGCGCTGTAACCTCCCTCAACCACGGCATTCGCACCGACACCGCCGCTGACAGCTGGGCCGTGAGCAACGGAGCGGAGGGCATGCTCATGTTGGGAAGGGACTTGCTCGACCAGCAGGTGATCGATGTCTTTGGCCGGAAGGTAGTGCGGGTCAACGACCTCGATCTTCTGCAGGAGTCCAGCGGCAACCGTCCCGTTCTGAAGGTGGGCTCGGTCGACGTAGGTCCGCGCGGCGCTGTGCGGCGACTGCTGAAGGGAGTGGTGCCCGTTCCCGTGCTGCACGCCCTGCTGCGCCAGATTCCTCCACGCAGCATTCCCTGGGATTTTGTAGACCTGATCGAGACCGATCCCTCCCGCCGAGTCAAGCTGAAGATCTCTCACGACCGCCTGGCAAAGCTGCACCCCGCCGATATCGCTGACATTGTGGAAGAACTGGCGCCGGCGGAGCGCTCTGCGGTGTTCCAGACCCTGGACGAAGAAGTGGCCGCGGGCGCCCTGGAGGAAGTCGCTCCCAAGGTGCAGAAGGCGATTGTGGAGTCGCTCAATTCGGAACGCGCAGCCGGGATCGTCGAAGAGATGGAGCCCGATGCCGCCGCTGACCTGCTGGCCGACCTGCCGGAGGAGCGAACGTCGGAAATTCTGTTGGAGATGAAGCCTGAGGAGCGGGAGGAGGTCGCCGAGCTTCTCGAGTTCCGCGAGAATACCGCCGCCGGGCGCATGAACACGGAATACATTGCGGTCAACGTGGCGGCCACGGTGCACGATGCCATCGAGAGCCTGCGCAACTTTGAGGGCGGCGTGGAGACCGTCAGCACCATCTACCTGGTGGATTCGCAGCACACTCTGGCGGGTGCGGTTCCTCTGGCGAAGCTGGTTCTCGCCACCCCGGAAACGCCCATGCTCTCGCTGGCCCAGGAGCCGCTGATTTCCACCCACGGGAACGCGCGCGAGAAAGAAGTAGCCGAACTGTTCGACAAGTACAACCTGCAGACCCTGCCCGTGGTCGACGACAACAAGCGGCTGACCGGTGTGATCACCTCCGACGACATCATCAGCCTGCTGCGAGCCAGCCTGTAGCGCGCCCTTTGTGGTTCATCCGCAAGATTTCATCTATCCAGATTTCTGCTGCGCATTTATGCTGATCGGTCGCGGCGGATCTGCGTGCCCGCGCACCCGGCGCACGTCCGGCCAGGAGTTGCATGAGCGGCGAGATGAGCGAAATCGGTGCGACCGGTCTGGCGCCGCGGCGGCGGGCGCGGCGGCCGCGCCGCCGCACGCTGCTCTACGTGCTGCGCTTCCGGGTGCTCGCTTTCCTTGCCGTCTTCGGCCCGGGCTTCATCACCGCCAATGTCGACAACGATCCCGGCGGCATTCTCACCTACTCGCAAGCTGGGGCGAAATTCGGCTACGTCCTGCTCTGGACCCTGGTTCCGACCACCATAGCCCTGATCGTGGTGCAGGAAATGGCGGCTCGCATGGGCGCGGTCACCGGCAAAGGGCTTTCCGACCTGATTCGCGAGCAGTTTGGATTTCGCATCACGTTCTTCACCATGCTGGTGCTGGGCCTGGCCGACTTCGGCAACATTGTGGCCGAATTCGCCGGCATCGCCTCCGGCATGGGGCTGTTTGGATTCAGCAAGTACATCGTGGTTCCCCTGGGTGCGGCCCTGGTGTGGGGCGTGGTTGTGGGCAAGTCCTACAAGCCGGTGGAGCGCATTCTCATCGTCTTTTCTCTGCTCTACTTCACCTACCCGGTCTCGGCCATACTGGCCCATCCCGACTGGAAACGGGCCCTGCACGACACCATCGTGCCCAACGTCAGCCGGAATTCGGACTACCTGATCATGGTGGTCGGCCTGATCGGGACCACGATCGCGCCCTGGATGCAGTTCTACTTGCAGGCTTCGGTGGTGGAGAAGGGAATCGGCAAGCAGCAGTACGCTTTGTGCCGATGGGACGTAATTCTCGGCTGCATCATCACCGATGTCATCGCTTTCTTTATCGTGCTGGCCTGCGCGGCGACGCTGTATGCCTCGGGATTCCGCAACCTTACCGATGCCGCCGACGCGGCAGCCGCGCTGAAACCGCTCGCCGGCCAGCTGGCCCACATCCTTTTCGCCGTCGGACTCGTGAACGCAGCCGTGCTCTCGGCGGCGATCCTGCCGCTGGCCACCGCCTATAACATTTGCGAGGGGCTGGGGTTTGAGTCCGGCGTGAACAAGAAATTTTCCGAGGCCCCGGTCTTCTATTGGCTCTACACGCTGCTCATCGCCCTGGGCGCGGGCGTGGTGCTCATACCCCGGATTCCGCTCCTGAAGGTGCTTTTGTTCTCCCAGGTGATCAACGGTGTGCTGCTCCCGTTCGTTCTCATCTTCATGTTGATTCTGGTGAACCGGGAAGAGTTGATGGGCAGCTATCGCAATTCCAGGCTGGCCAACGTGATCGCCTGGGGCACGAGCGCCACGGTAATTGCCTTGACCATTGGTATGATCTGGACCACCTCAACGGGACGGTAGCTCGCCTGAACCGCCCGCATGGACGTGAGCAGGCTCAACTCCCCAACGGGACCGCTCCGCTGGCCAGTTCTTTCACCAGCGGCAAATCGGCTTCGAGGAAGTCGAGCAAGAGCAGCTCCGAAGGCGTGGACCAGACCATATCTTTGAAGATGCGATTTTCAATCTCCCCCTGATACTGCCGAACCGCGTAAAAGCGCAGCTCCACCGACGTTCCGGTCTTATAGTGATGCTGGAGGCGGGAGACTTCTTCTCCCACCTGGGCCAGAATGCCCAGTTCCTCCTCCAGCTCACGGCGCAGCGCATCGCGCGGCTGCTCGCCCTCCTCGATCTTTCCCCCCGGAAATTCCCATTTGAGGGGCATAGTCTGATGGCGGGTCCTCTGGCACGCCAGGATCCTTCCGTCCCTGACGATCAATGCAGCCACAACGCGCTTCATGGTAGCCGGCACCGCCGCCCGCGGGCAGAAAAATCCGAAGTGACCGGGCTGCCCGCACCCCGGGCGCCCTTGGCGAGCTGATGGTGGCGAATCAGGGGAGAATTTTCTCCAGTTGCTTACCCACGAGAGAAGCGCAGTATTCCACTAGATCGCGGTCCTGGTTCCCGAACGCGGCGGGGAAATGGCTGTCGATGTCCAACTCTCCCACGACCTTGCCGCGGACGAAGACGGGGACTACGATCTCCGACTTGGTTTCCGTGGAGCATGCCAGATATCGGCTGTCCAGACTGACATCGTCGACCACAACCGTCTTGCCCGTGGAAGCCGCCGCGCCACAGATGCCCTGGTTCAGGGGAATGCGGGTATGCGGCGTCATCGCTCCCTGAAACGGACCCAGCACCAGCATGCGTGGCTGCGCCCTGCCCGGCTTCTCCTTCTCCAGCATGTAAAAACCAGCCCAGTTGTACTTGAGCATGCGGTCGTGCAGCAGTTTCACCACTTCCCACATGAAGTCCTCGACCGAGCCCGCGGCTCGATCCAGCCGGTCGAGTTCGTTCAGGACTTCCTGCAGTCGTCCAGTCGGCATCCGAGGTCCTTATGACCGAACTGAAGTTTGCTCCTTGCGGCTTGACGGAAAAATACATCTTAGACCGCCGCATTGTGGAAAAGCATCGGGATGAATCGCCGCCGCCAAGGCCCGCAGGCCCCCGGCGAGCGTCGGCGCGGGAGTGTTCAGAAGCTCATCGGCGATGCAGTAGACGCGGTTGTGTTTCACCGCAGACATGGACTTCCATCCCGGCCGGCCGGCGATCTTTTGCAGAGGAACGCGGTTGCCGGCGCCGCACCAGGCCGCGATCAGGACCTCGGGATCCTGCGCCAGTACCTCTTCTGCGCTGGTCTGGGCGCCTGGGCGGCCGAGAAACTCGCCGCCGGCAGCGTCGACCAGTTCCGCAATCCACGGCTGGGAGCCGATCAGGGGCTTGCCCCACTCTTCGCAGAACACCCGCGGTCGCTTTCTGCCGGCGGACCGGGCGCGCACGCTCTCGATTTCACGCTGCATGCCGGCAATGATCGAGTCCGCCTTTTCGGAAGCGCCCACAATTCCGGCGATGGCGCTGATGTCGGTGTAGACATCGGAGAGAGTCCGCGGAGCCAACCCCAGAAAGCGCGCACCGGCTTTGAGGATCTCGATCACCGCCCGTTCCTGGTAGGGAACCGCAGCGATGACCAGATCAGGCCGGGCGGCGCGAATCTCCCGGCTTTGGGCAGTCCAGGAATCGGCGATGATGGCGCGATTTCCATGGCTTGCCTCGGGACACACCTGGGCGCAATATCGCGTGCAGGCGACCACCAGATCGAGTCGGCCGAGGGCGGAGAGGATCACCGTGGCGCTGGGTTGCAGGCACACGATGCGCCGGGGCGCGTGGCGGGTGGCAGACACCGCTTAATGGTACAGGGAAGAATCAAGGGACAGGAGCAAGACCGTTCTCGCCTATGGTGCTCTGGGGGCCTGCGGAGCTTGGCGGAACGTCGGCGCGCTTTGCGGTTGTGGGCTTTCGTTGCCATCCGGCCGTTCGCGGTTACACTCTCTTGCCATGTATATCCACATGTTTGCCTTTCGTTGGAAGCCGGAAGTGACAGAAGAGCAGAAACAGCATGCCATGACGGGGATTCGGCAGCTTCAGGGCCAGATTCCGGGGTTGACCGAAACCACCGTCGGCAGGAATATGTCGCCGCGCGGGCAAGGCTATGAACTGGGAGGCGTCATGAAATTTGCCGACAAGGCCGCGCTCGACGCCTATGGCCCACATCCGGCTCATCAGAAGCTGTTGAGCTGGCTCCTGCCGCTGATCGATCCCATCGAGGTGGATTTCGAGGCCTAGTTCCAGCCCGGTTCGAGGGTGCGCGGCCGGTCGCGCTACAATCTCGTTCGATGTACTCCGCCCAGGTCCTCGACCACTTTCGGAACCCCAGAAATGCGGGCGTAGTGGCCAATCCCGATGCTTCCATTCAGATGGAGAATCCCGCCTGTGGCGATGTCCTCAAACTTACCGTAAGAGTTGCCGACGGGCACATCCACGAGATCCGGTTTCTGGCCCAGGGCTGCGTTCCCACGGTAGCCTGCGCCTCGGCGCTCACGGAACTGGTTCAGGGAAGGACCCTCCACGACGCGCAGGCGCTGCGCAGGGAAGAACTGGTTCGGGCCATCGGTGGCCTGCCTGCCGCTTCCATGCACGCCAGTCATCTCGCCCTGGACGCCTTCGCCGCTCTGCTCCGGGCTCTATGACAGCGCCACCGCGTCAGGCTGGTACACCGGCCAGTGGCGCTCGGCGGCGATGGCGGCCAGTTGCTCGGTGGGATTGATCACGAAGGGATGGCGGGCGATAGCCAGCATGTCAGCATCCCACACCGAATTGCCGAAAACCATATCCGGCGCGCGGCCGATCACATCGTAGATCGCCTGAGGCTTGCCCGGCCCGCTGGGGATGCGAATGATCCGGTCTGTGATCTTTCCGTCCTCGATCTCCACGCTGGCAGCCAGGATCCGGTTCTCCTGCACTTTGAAGTGACGCATGGCTACGCGGATCACCCACTCATTGGTTGAGGAAACTGCCCACACTTCGCATCCCGCATTCTGCAGCTGCAGAACCAGCTCCTTCATGTCGGGAAAAATCTGAGCGGCGATGGACTGGTCGAAGAATTCCGCCGATGCGCGCAGCACCTCGCTTTCCAGCAGGCCGCGATTAATGGTCGCCATTTCGCCGCACATGTCGTCCTCACTCACTTTGCCGGCCCGGTAATCGGCATAGCGGGCCCGCGCCCAGCGGACGGTTTCGTCACAAACCAGACCTCGCGTCAGTTCCCAATCGAAAAAGCTCTCGCCGGCATCGCCCGCCCACAATGTGCCATCGCAATCGAAAACGGCGATGTTGGCGCGTAATTGCAGGACAGAGTGAATGAAGGCAGAAGCCTTAGGTGTCATGGTTGGGGAGTATCTGGCTTTCGCAGGGCAGCGTAATCCTCAGGGGTGTTCACATTCATGGTGACATAGGGATCGTCAACCTGGAGATATTGAATGTGGCGCTGGTGCTGGTGTTCCACCTCGCGCGCGGTCGAGCTCACCGGCGCCCGAAGAAACGCTTCGATCATCTCCCGTCCCGCCAAGAAGGGATGCCCATGCCGGCCGTTGTGCTCGGGCACGACCGCCCAAATCTCAGAAGGACCAGACTCAAACGCCTGGCGCAGCCTTTGGAGCGTATCAGCGCCGGCCGGGGGACGATCGACCAGCGTGATCATGGCAGCATCGCGCCCCAGCCTGAGAACTTCCCGCAATCCCACTTGCAGGGAACTGAACTGGCCGCGCTCGGGCGCGGGATTTCGCACCAGCGCGCCGCCGGCGGCGTACACTGCCGGCGCCACCACGGCTTCGTTGCTACCGGCGACCACAACTACCTGATCCGTGAACGGCGAAAGAGAACGAATAGCCGCCGAGACAAACGTTTCTCTGGAAAGTGCGCCGCGGCCGGAGGGCGGCCAGGGCAACAGCGCCTTATCCGAGCCCATGCGCGAAGACTCGCCTGCCGCGAGGATCACGCCACACCAACTGAGCGAGCGAGTCATGCAGCGAAGATTAGCAGAAAAGGCGCCATCCCATCGTCCTTCCGGAGTGCCGGCGGTGCACAACAGCCTTGCTTCAGTCGAGGAGGGATCAGGGGGTCTCGGAAGAATCTTCCACTGCTTCTACCGCAGAGGCGGAACTTTCGCCTGCGCGCTTGCGGGAGTGGAACCAGCTCATGTGGGGCAGTTCGCGTTCGACCCGGCGACGCTCGGCGATCAACTCGGCGGTTATGGCTACGGCAATCTCTTCCGGTGTGACCGCCCCGATATCCAGGCCAACCGGGGCATGCACCCGTTCAAACAAGCGCGGGGCAATGCCCTCCGCCGTCAGTTCGCGGAAAATCGTGATCGTCTTACGTTTGGACCCGATCATTCCGACGTAGCGCGCCCGGGTTTGCACCGCCCAGCGCAGGATGCGCATATCGTCGCGATGGCCGCGGGTCACGATGACGATATAGTCGGACTGGTTGGGCGAAAGGCGGCCCATGGCCAGCTCGAAGTCTTCCGCGATCACCTCTTTGGCCTCAGGGAAGCGCTCGCGGTTGGCGTAGGCGGCGCGGTCGTCGACCACGGTTACGTCAAAGCCGGCCCCCGACGCAACCCTTGAAAGGCTTGCCGATACGTGACCTGCGCCGAAAACATAAAGTTCCGCTGGAGGCAGGATCGGCTCCACAAAGATATCCAGCGTGCCGCCGCAGACCAGGCCCGTGTCGTATTTGGGATCCTGGTTGAGATTAAAGGTAAGCGTGCGGGGCTTTTCGCTTTCCATGACCTCACGGGCCGCCTGCCAGACCTCCGCTTCCACGCAGCCCCCGCCGATGGTACCCACAATGGAGCCATCATCCCGGACCAGCATCTTCGCCGTCTTGAATGAAGGAATGGAGCCCTGCACGCTGACGATGGTAGCCACCGCCCCCCGCCGGCCCTCCCGGCGCAGTTTGACGATCTCCTCGTAGAGGTCCATTTCGCCTTGATTATCAGTCAGTTAACAGGCTAAGTCAATGCGGGAAAATTCGCCGCCGTGGAACTAATCCCGCACCCACGCCGTTACATAGCTCGAAGGTGACGCTGATGCCACGATGGGTGAAGCGCGTGCTCAAGGGTCTCGCCGTCTACATTGTCATATCAGTGGCGCTAGCGACTTTGATGGCGGAGTTGACTCTGCATCCCATGCGCCTGGCCCCACCTGATGGCAATCGCATTGCGGCCCTTTACCAACCCTACGGAGCAAGGCTGGAGGAAGTCAGCATCACGGCGGTCGACGGCGCCGAGTTGCGCGCGTGGTATAGCGTTCCACAGCGTCAGAACGGCAGAGCCGTTGTTTTGCTCCACGGAATCGGGGATAACCGCGGCGGAGTGGCGGGGTATGGCCAGGGGTTCCTGCAGGAAGGGTATCGTATTCTGCTCCCGGATTCGCGGGCCCACGGGCAGTCGGGCGGGACGATGGCAACCTACGGACTGCGGGAGACCGATGATATCCATCGCTGGGTCGGCTGGCTCTACAGCCAGGGCGCCAGTTGCGTCGACGGCTTCGGGGAATCCATGGGCGCTGCGCTGGTACTGGAAAGCCTGGCGGGGCAATCCGGTTTCTGTGCGGTGGTAGCCGATTCCAGTTTTTCGACCTTTCGCAGCGTAGCCTACGATCGCGAAGGCTTCTTTCTGTGCTCCGGGTGCTTGGGGCTCGAAGGCGTCATCGGCAGGACCATCGGGTTGCTGCCAGCGGAAATCGCCTTGCTTTATGCCCGCCGGCGCTACGGTGTAGATCTGCTGCGGGCCAATCCGCTGGACGCCGTGAAGCAATCGCCGGTCCCGGTCCTGCTGATTCATGGCTCGAAGGATGTGAACGTCCTGCCCTGGCATTCGCGACTTCTCGCCCAGGCTAATCTTGCGCATGTCCAGTTGTGGATCGTGCCTGGAGCCCGGCATGGCGGCACCGTCGTTGCGGCGCGGGATGAATTCTGGTCGCGAGTGCTCAACTTCTTCGCGCAGCATGATGGCGGAAGCAGCGGGCCCTGAAGACCGTAACGCGATCCGTCCCATGACCAGACTGTGATAGCTTGACTTGTCTCCGGGGGAGAGCAATGCAAGCGGTCCGCATCCACGAATTCGGCGGTCCTGAGGTCCTGCGTTACGAAGTTGTCCCTGATCCGCAGCTGCGCAAGGATCAGGTGCTGGTGCGGGTAAAGGCTTGCGCCATGAACCATCTGGACATTTGGGTGCGCAAAGGACTACCGGGGGTGAACTTGCCCCACATTCTCGGCAGCGATGTTGCCGGTGAAATCGTGGAAGTCGGGGAATACGTTACTGGTTTCAAGTCTGGCCAGCGGGTTCTGCTGGCGCCGATGCGCTTCTGTGGCCATTGTGCCAAGTGTATGGCGGGACTACAGAATCAGTGTCCTGAGTTCACCGTTCTCGGCAATCGCGTGGACGGAGGAAATTGCGAGCTCCTGGCCGCCCCGGCTCACGTGGTCATTCCTGTCCCCGAAAGTCTTGATTTCATTCAGGCTGCCAGCGTTCCCCTGGTGTTTCTAACCGCCTGGCACATGCTGGTGGGCCGGGCGGGCATTCGTCCCGGGATGACGGTACTGGTGTTGGGTGGCAGCTCCGGGGTAGGAATCGCGGCTATTCAGGTCGCGAAGTTGTTCCAGGCTCGCGTCATCACCACCGCGGGCGACGAGAAAAAGCTGGAAAGGGCACACACGCTCGGCGCCGACCACGGTATCAACCACTACCAGCAGAAAATTTCCGAAGAAGTGCGCAGGCTGACCAGCAGGGAAGGCGTGGACATCGTGGTCGAGCACGTCGGCGCCGCCACCTGGGATGAGAGTGTAAAGTGCCTGAAGCCAGGAGGAGTTCTGGTGACCTGCGGCGCTACGACCGGCCCCAGTGCCGGAATTGATCTGCGCTTTGTCTACTCCCGTCAGCTCTCACTGCTGGGTTCCTACATGGGTACGATGGGAGAGCTCTACGATGTGCTGGGCCACGTGTTCGCCGGCCGCCTCAAGCCGGTGGTGGACCGCACCTTTCCACTCCAGGACGCGCGCGCTGCCCACGAGCACATGGAAAAGAGCCAGATGTTCGGCAAAATCGTGCTCATTCCCTAGTCGCGAGGCGCGTCTGCCCGGATGCTCCGCCGGGGCTGTACCAGAGTAACTTTCCCGTGTCGATACAAGGCTTTAACTTCGATGTCATGCTGCCAAGGGCCAATCGCCGCCGCTGGACGCGCCTCCCATTCGAGGCGCGGGTGCGCCTGTTGGTCGAGCCCTCGGCGGAAAAGACAAAAACCGTGCTTGACGCACGCGGAGTCCGGCTCAGCGAAGGCGGCGTCTGCCTGTTTGCCGCCGCCCATCTAGCCCTGGGAACTGACATCAAGCTGGAATTCCAGAACTTCGGGAAGGAACCGGTGCGGCTACGCGGCAAGGTGCGCAACCGCCACGTTTACCTCTACGGAGTTGAATTTCTGACCGAGGGGCTGGAAGATCGGCGCCAGCTTGCACGCCTGAGCGCGGAGCTTCGCGGGCGCGGCATGCGCAGCAGCCTTCCTCCCGCCTAAAAAAGCCGAAGCTCACCTGACTGAATCTTTCCCTCGAGCGGGTCATGGCACCCGATTTTGGCGGTTCGCGTTGGACCTTCGGAAAACCTGCCCGGCGTGCTCCTGGTTTACAATGATTGAGTCATGCCCGGCGAACTGAGCTTCGGCCCTTACGTCACCACAGAAAACGGCAAGAGGGTAGTCAAGGAACTGACCTATGGAAACCCTGATGTCGTGCTGACCACGCTCGATTCAGCGGTGAACTGGATGCGCAAGAATTCCATCTGGCCGTTGACCTTCGGTCTGGCATGCTGCGCCATCGAAATGATGTCGATGGGCGCGTCGCGCTTTGACATCGCGCGCTTCGGCGCGGAGGTGTTCCGCCCGTCCCCGCGTCAGTCCGACCTGATTATCATTGCCGGCCGGGTCTCTAACAAGATGGCGCCCGTCATCCGCCAGCTATGGGAGCAGATGCCGGAGCCGAAGTGGGTCATCTCGATGGGGGCCTGCGCCACTTCCGGCGGAGTGTTCAATAACTACGCCCTGGTGCAGAGCGTCAACCAGGTGATTCCGGTGGATGTCTACGTTCCGGGCTGTCCGCCACGCCCCGAGCAACTGATCTACGCCATAACCCTGCTCCAGGAAAAAATTCAGAAAGAGCGCGGCACTGTGAAGCGTGCATTGAACCTCGTCTGAGCCCGAGAACGCCAAGGCCAGGGCGATCTTCACCGGCGATGTCGGCTGGGTTTCTGCTTCTATTGAGAGAGTTTGAAGGTGATGTTGATGCGGGTGGACTTGCGGATCGGCCGGCCGTCGAGCACAAAGGGAACGTAGCGCCACTTGCTGACCGCCTCAATTGCAGCCTCCGCCAGAACGGACGGGCCACTCACCAGCTTGATGTCCTCGACCTTGCCTCTGGGACTAACGAACGCATCCAAGACGACGGTGCCTTCCAGGCCAATGCGCCGGGCTTCGGCCGGATAGACCGGCTGCACTTGGCTGATCGGAAGGCCACCCGCCATCCCTTCGGCAATAGGAGTTCTCAAGGCAGGCATCGCAGGGGCCGGTAACAGCGCACTCCCCAGATCAGCGAGATGGCTCTCCATAGCCGCCAACTGCGGCACATCCTCAGCGGGCGGCTCGGGGGACGGCCCGGAATTGACCTTGGCGGCGGATTTGCTTACGGGCAAGCGTTCGCGCAAGCTCTGCCGGCGAATCACAGCGTCGGGGATTATGGGGTCGGGCTGCGATTTCCCGCTCGCCGGGGCCTGGGTAACAGCGGACACCACCAGCGCGCTGGGTTCGGGCCTTGCGGCCAGCGCGACCGAATCTCGACTCTCCGCAGGAGTCTGATGAAGACTGGTCCCTAGCCGTCGGGAAGGAGACGGAACGCTGGCGCGATACCACATTTTCCAGGCAAATACCGACAGCAGAGCCGCCAATATGCTGGCCAGAGCAATCAGGCTGGCATAACGCCATCTTCGCTCCGAAGCCAGCTCCGCTTCCAAGCCTGTGGCCAGCACCTCGCCCACCCTCTCAAGGGCGGCATCTGAGGCCGGAGACCCGGGGCGGGGCAATTCTGACGGCATAGATGTCGCGCCTGCCTCGTCCCTCGACCACGCGGCTTCGGCCAGCCCGGCCAGACGCCCGAGGAGATCCAGATGGTCATCGGTGAAGGCATGGGCCTGGGCGGAGATGATCTCCAGAACCCCAACCCGTCCCTGCTGGGTTCGGAGCGGAACCACGGCCACAGACCGCACGCCCATTTCGCGGCATGCCGAGGGATCAACCCGCAAATCCTTGCTGGTGTCCCCGCAGCACAGGATTCTCCCCGTGCGCAGGCATTCTCCGGAAATCCCAGAATCCACGTTGAGGCGGGCGCCCAAATCCGGCGATTCCGCTCCGCTGCGGCCCACGCACACCACCCCGCCGTCGCGCGGCATGGCGACGGCTGCTCCTTCGGCTCCGGTCAGCGAATGGGCGGCGACCGCGATGATACCCAGCATAAGGTCGGTCGGGTGCCGGCCGGAGGCGATCATCTCCCGCAGCTTGATCAGGATTGTGGCAGGGTCAGCCAGTCTGGCGCTGTCATCCGGAATGGTCGTTCTTGTAGACAACGGAACTGGAGTTCCCGGCTCGGGAGAGGAAGGAGGCAGCGGAGGGAGATAAGCCATTGCTGCAACACGTTACGAACGGCCAGAGTTCGCTGCCACCCGGCACAGGCGGCAAGCATTGCACCACAAAGTGTGCGATAAACGTATCTGATTGTCAACTAGCGGATACGGTCCTTGTTGCCGGCATTGTTACTAGGGTTCCGGGGTCGCGCAATTCCACCCCCAGGCCGCCGTAACGCCCGTGGTAAAAGACAGCATGGGAAAGAAGGCGCGCCGCAGACGGGAATACGGCATTGTGGCGCAGGCGCCGTGCCGCGCCGACCTGGCCGGCGGCACGGTTGACCTATGGCCTTTGTATCTTTTCCATCCGGGCGCGCTCACCCTCAATTTTGCCGTCAATATCCTCACCACGTGCCGGATTAAGCGACTGCAGGGAAAGGGGATACACTTCCGCTCGGTGGACACCCGGCGGGAGGAGCAGTTTGCCAGCCTGGATGCCCTTTGCGATGCCCGGAGGTACCGGTTGCCGCTGGCAGCGCGCCTGGTGCAATTCTTTGCGCCGCAGGATGGCCTGTCGATGGAAACCGATTCCGAGTCGCCCGCGGGCGCGGGCATCTCGGGGTCGTCGGCGCTCATGATTGCCGCCACGGCGGCGCTGGCGCGCTTTACCGGCCGCAATCTCACGCTAGAGCAGATGCGGGTGATCGCGCAGAACGTGGAGGCCCAGGTCATCCAGGTTCCGACGGGATGCCAGGACTACTACCCGGCGCTCTACGGCGGCGTGAGCGCCATTCATCTGGATGCCGACGGCATTCACCGCGAAGATGTCGCGGTGCCGCTCGAGGAAGTCGAGTCGCGCTTCGTGCTGGCTTACACCGGCGCGCCACGGCGGTCAGGCATCAATAACTGGGAGGTTTTCAAGGCGCATGTCAATGGCGACAAGCGCGTATTCCGCAATTTTGAACGAATTGTGGCTATCGCACGCGCTATGCACCAGGCCTTGACGGAGCTGGACTGGGATGAAGTGGCCCGGCTCCTGCGCGAAGAATGGAAGCTGCGGCGCAGCAACGCTCCGGGGATCACCTCACCCTTGATTGACAA
Source organism: uncultured Acidobacteriaceae bacterium (assembly GCA_964408515.1). GTDB lineage: Bacteria > Acidobacteriota > Terriglobia > Terriglobales > Acidobacteriaceae > CAYOZX01. The sequence goes on from CAYOZX010000005.1 coordinate 15,563, forward strand.
TCTGGTGCGCGTCGCCGGACGGCACGGAGGCCGCGCGGCCAAGGTCTGCGGGGCGGGTGGCGGCGGATGCGTTATTTTCATGGTGGAAGAGGGCGCTGCCAGCCGGGTTGCCACGGCGATCGGCGACCACGGCGGGAGGGTGCTGCCCTTGCAGGTTGCGCGCAACGGCTTGCGCATCTCGTCCATCTGAACCTCTGGCCTTACCGGCAAGCGGGGCGGGAATGAACTAACCATTCGGACAACCCGCGCTCTGGTTCGGCAACGGAGCTATAATCAAGCCAGTTGCCCGCCTGGGGTGCGGTATGAGACCACGCTACGTCGCTGTTCTGCTCGTTTTCCTGGGTTTCTGCGTGGGCTCGGCTGGCGCCAGTGATCAGAAAACCCGCCGTCCGCCAATCAGCAAACAAACCCGCATGGATCTGATCCGCGCCTTCAACGCGGAGCTGGTTTACATCCGTTCGCCTTTTCCCATGGGCAAGACCGGCCTGACCCTGAAAGAGGGGAAGCTTGCGCCCAGCGGAGAAGAACTGGAACGCCTGATGGCAATGTGGGGACCGGCGGCCAAACCGGGCGACCAGGCCCGCATCAGCCAGATTCTGTTGAACAAGAACCGCATTCATTTCGAGATCAACGGAGGACCGATCAAGAAGCAGAAGTGGTATCAGCGCATCCAGGTGGGAGGCATGGGAGGCATGACTTCGGTTGCCCCCAGCGATCCCAACGCCAACCCGCGGGGCTCCTTTGTGGACCTGGTATTTAACGATTACGTTCCCGAAATGCAGCCGCAGGAGCTGAAGGACCTGCTGCGACCGGTGTTTGACTTCAATGCCAAATCCGCCGTGGAGGCCTACCTTGACACGCTGCCTCCCAAACTGCGTAATGCCATCAAGGATCACCACGTGCTTGTGGGCATGAACCGGGAAATGGTGATGGCCGCGAAAGGGCGCCCGCCGAAGAAGATCCGCGAAAAAGATGGCGAGCTGGAATACGAAGAGTGGATCTACGGGGAGCCTCCGCAGGATGTGGACTTTGTGCGTCTGGCCGGCGACGAGGTGGTCCGGCTCGAGACCATGAAAGTTGGCGGCGAGAAGGTCGTACGCACCGAGAAGGAAGTAGATCTACCCCAGACAACAGCCGCCAAGGGTTCAGACGAGCCCCAGGCTCGGCCCGCGAATGCGCCCACGCTGCGCCGGGCAGGCGAAGAGCCTGATCCGGCATCGCCGGGTGCGGCGGGCAGGGCGCCGGCGCCTTTGCCTCCGCCTGATCCGCTGGGACAGGACGGGCCCCAGCCGCAGCCGAACTGAGAGATCGGACAAGCCCGATTGGAGACCAGCGAAGGCTGCGCCAACGGCGAGGCGGTGGCCATCCCCGGGCGAGTTGCATGCGCTACTCCGTGCACGCTGAGCTGTACCGGCCTGACTTGGCTCCCGCCACCTCCCGCTTTACACTTGAATTGTGAAGATCGCACTGGGGCAGATTAATCCGACGGTCGGGGACTTTTCCGGCAACGCCGGCAAGATGATCCAGTTCGCGAACCAGGCGCGGGCCGCGGGCGCCGGACTGATTCTTTTTCCCGAGCTGGCGGTATGCGGTTATCCGCCCAGAGACCTGGTGGAGCGCCCCGCGTTCGCGGCGCGCAACCGGGAGTCGGTGGAACGGATTGCGGCCGGAACCCGGGGCATGGCGGTGATTTGTGGACTGGTGACCCCGGCCGAGGCCGAGACCGGCAAGTCGGTGATGAACTCCGCCGCCCTGCTGCAAGACGGTGAAATCGCGTTCCTGCAATCGAAAATGCTGCTTCCCACTTACGATGTCTTCGACGAGGCGCGCAACTTCGCGCCGGCGAAGAGCCAGTCGCTCTTGCCCTTTTGCGGCAAGCAGATGGCGCTCACCATCTGCGAAGACGCGTGGAATGACAAGCACTTCTGGCACAAGCGGTTGTACGCAGTCGATCCCGTGGAAGCCCTGGTCCAGGCCGGGGGCAATTTTGTGCTCAACATTTCCGCCTCTCCGTTCTGGCTGGGCAAGCGCGAATTCCGCCGCGAGATGCTGGCGACCATCGCGCGCCAGGACAAAGTGCCGGTGGTGCTGGTCAACCAGGTGGGCGGGAACGACAGCCTCGTGTTTGACGGATCGAGCCTGGTGCTGAACGCAGCGGGTGAGGTGATCGCGCAGGGCAAATCGTTCGAAGAGGACCTGATCTATTTCGATTCTAATCAGCTGACCGGAGAGATGCACGAGCAGATTCCGGGAGAGGAGGCCAGCGGCTACGCCGCCCTGGTGCTGGGCACGCGCGACTATGTGCGCAAGTGTGGCTTCAGCAAGGTGATTATCGGACTGAGCGGCGGGATTGACTCCGCGTTGACGGCCTGCATCGCGGCCGAAGCGCTGGGGCCGGAGAACGTCATCGGCGTGGGCATGCCCGGACCGTATTCCTCGCCGGGCTCCATCGACGATGCCCGCGTGCTCGCCCAGAATTTGGGGATTCGTTTCGAATTGCTGTGCATCACGGAAATCTGGGAGAGCTATCGCCAGGCCTTGGGCAAAGTGTTCGTCGGCTATCCCGAAGACGTGACCGAGGAAAACCTGCAGTCCCGGACGCGCGGGGCGCTGCTGATGGCGCTCTCCAACAAGTTCGGCGCCATTGTTCTGAGCACGGGCAACAAGAGCGAACTGGGGGTTGGATATTGCACCCTCTATGGCGACATGGTGGGCGGGCTGGCCGTGATTTCCGATGTACCCAAGACGCTGGTCTACCGCATGAGCTGCTATGTGAACTCGCGTCGGCCGGTCATTCCGCAGGCCAGCCTGGAGAAGCCGCCCTCGGCAGAGTTGCGCCCCGACCAGAGGGACGTGGACACCCTGCCGCCCTACGAGATTCTGGATCCGATCCTGGAAGACTACGTGGAAGATTCCCACCCGGCGGAGCAGATCGCGGACGATCACGGCTTCGATCTGAGCGTGGTGCGGAGGGTCATCCGGATGGTGGACGCGGCGGAATACAAGCGCCAGCAAGCCGCCCCGGGATTGAAGATTTCACCCAAGGCTTTCGGCCTAGGCCGCCGGTTCCCCATTGCCGCGCGCTATGCGGGTTAGGGTGGGGGCTTGATGGCAAAGGGAGTGGGTGTGGGAAGGGAACGCATGCGACGTTTTCCAGGCTGGTGTTTGCCCGCAGTGTTGCTGTTTTCGCTGGCGGCAGCGCAGGACAAGAAGACCCCAAAAGGCAAAGACGCGCCTCCCTCCGCACCGACCTTCAGCCAGCGGCTACCCTCCGAGGAAACCGTCAATGCCTTCATGAGGCAGACGTTCGGCTACGACCCCTCGGTATCGTGGAAGATTGTGGCCATTCGACCCGCCGTAGCGCAAGGACTGGCAGAAGTGCTGATGGTGGTCAGCAATGCGCAGGGACAGCAGAACAGCCGGCTGTATGTGACCTCGGACGGCAAGCACGCGGTGGTAGGCGACATCATCCCCTTTGGCGCACGCCCTTTTGAACCTGCCCTGGAAGAACTCAGAAAGAGTGCGGACGGTCCTTCACGGGGGCCGGCGGATGCTCCTGTGACCGTAGTCGAATTCAGCGACCTGCAATGCCCTCACTGCAAGCAAGCCCAGCCCACCGTAGACAAGCTGATGGCGGAGGAGAAGGAAGCGCGGCTGGTATTCCAGAACTTCCCCCTTGAGTCGCACGACTGGGCCGCCAGGGCAGCCTATTACTCCGACTGCGTGGGACGCACCTCGAACGACGCCTTCTGGAAGTTCATCCAGAGCGTGTATCAAGCCCAGGCCGAAATCACGGCCGCCAACGCCGATGAGAAGCTCACGGCGTTCGCAGACCAAGCCGGCGCAAAAGGCTCAGATGTGGCCGCCTGCGCCGCCAAGCCCGAGACCGCCGGACGGGTACAGCGCTCCCTGGCGCTGGGTGTATCCCTGGATGTAACCGGGACGCCGACTCTTTTCATCAATGGCAGAAAGATCAGCAACGTGACCGCGCTGCC
>CAYOZX010000005.1:19657-35185 GCA_964408515.1 uncultured Acidobacteriaceae bacterium
ACCGCGGGCGCTCCGTCCATCAGGGTGATGCTTCCCTTGTATTCACGATTGGAAATCACCGGGACGCCGTTGAACGACTGGCCCTGCAGCGCACGGAGTTGCACTTCCAACTGCAGGTTAACGTCGGAATTGGCATTGATCAGGGGCCTGGCCTTGATCGCGAGACCGATATCTTCGTAGTTGAATGAGGGGAAGGCGGACTGGAAAGTGTTGTTCTGGATCACCTGCGCAATGGCGGGGGAATTGAAAATGGGGGCGAAGCTGGCGTTGAGAATGGGAAAGCGCGAGCCGGCGCGAAAGGTAGCGTCGCTGCCGTGGTTGACCCGGAGGTTGACGTGTTCGAGTGTTTTGACGGTGCTCGAATTCAGCCCCAATTGCGCGCTGGCCGTTCCAAGACTCAGCCCACTCAAGGTGAGGCCGCCGCCGAAGGTCGCGAGCGGCTGACTGAAGATGGAGCTCTGCTGACCTTGAAGCTGAGCCAGCAGCGCGGAAAGCGCCTGCGAACCGGCCTGATTGATGCCGCCATTGGCGATCAGCTGGTTGATCAGGTCCTGAATGTTTCGTCCGCCCAGCGCGGCCAGCGCTCCCGCCGGGATGTTGAATAGCTCGAAGCTGCTGGGAATATGCAATCCCATGTTCCTGGTCACGCTGCGGGTGACCTCGTAGACGTGCACGTCCAGCATCACCTGCGGGCGGGAGTCGCCCAATCCCTCCAGCAGGCGGGTGGCTGCGTCCACGACATTGTGCGACGCCCGCACCACGACCGTGCTGGTGCGAGGCTGGGGATTGACCATGCGAATTTCCAGCAGGGTACGCAGCATGTTCACGACGTCATTGAGTTCCTGGGGCTGGGTGAGCCCGGGCAGGTAGAAGGTGCGCAGCGTCATGCGCTCAAATTGCCGGCGGTTTTGCGGCGACTCTCCCAGCACCAGGACCTGCCTCGATTCGAGGGGCGTCCAGAAAGTGTGGGTCATCTGACAGGCGGCTTCCATGGCGGCGTAGAAGTCGGCCTGGCCGAGGTTGAACCGCACCTGGCGGGAAACCACCGACTCGTCAAGGATCGTGCTCACGCCGAAGGCGGAAGCGACCAGGGAGAGCAAACCCCGGCTGTCGCCGCGGTAGTGAAAATCGGCCCTGGATGCGTCGGGAACGAGGCGCAGCTCTCCGGAATCGGCCACGATCTGCGCCGGACCGGAGGTTCTGGGCGCCCATTCCGACATCGCGTCGCGCAAGCGCTGCAGGGCAAAGAGGTTCCGGGGATCCAGCTCCAGGGCGCCACGGAAGGCGGCGAGGGCCTCGATCTGGCGGCCCTTGAGCATTTCCCCGTTGCCCTGTTCGATGCGGTCAAACACCATCTGCTGGCGCGCCATTTCGCGCGCGGTAAGGTAGTCGACCTCGCGCGGCGCCAGCCGGGCGGCAGTTTCGAACTGCTCAAAGGCTTCCTCCAGCCGCCTCTGGCGTTGGAGGCGTAGGCCGAGAGCAAAGGCGGTATGGGCCTGTTGCAGGTCTTTCGCGGAGGGCGTGCAGGACGCGATTGCGACGGAACCCTGCGGACAGGGAAGAGTGGGCGCAGGCAGGTTGCGGGAGAGTGCGGTGGCGGCCACTCCGCAGACAGCCAGGATGAACACTCCCCAACGCATGAGCTGATTGTAACCGGGAAAGATTGTCGGGCCCGGCCTTTCCCCAAGGGAGTGTACCTTCGTGTGTTCCTTCCGTGGCCGCAGCCGATAAGGTTAGTAGCAACCGAAACCGGAAGCCGCGAGGGGCCGCCAGCCGTGCCCTGGAGCGCAGATGGGAGCCCCAGCGCCGGAAGAGCCGGTTGGAAAGTTGAACTCGTTTGGCGTATAAAAGTCAGTTGCGACCGCACGCGCGGTTTTTCTTCCTCGTGCTGCCACAACGATGGCGTCTTCAAATTCGGAGCAAGGTGAACATGCCCATCCTGACCGCAAACCACACCCCCAGAGGGCTGGAAGGAGTGGTCGCCACAACTTCCGGTATTTGCTACATCGAGGGGGACCAGGGTGTACTCGCGTACCGTGGCATCGACATTCACGAACTGGCCGACCGCTCCAACTTTGAAGAGACCTGCTATCTGCTGTGGTACGGCAGGCTACCTTCGCAGACAGAACTTAAGGAACTGCGGCAACGCCTGGCAGATGAGCGCAAGATCGACCCGGGCATTCTGACCCTGTTGCGCAACGCCCCGCCGCAGGCGCACCCCATGCATGTGCTGCAGACGGCGGTCTCCGCGCTGGCCTTCTACGATCCGGATGATCAGAAAGGAGATCATGAGGCCAACCTGCGCAAGGCCATCCGCCTGACTTCGCAGATTGCCATGATCGTGGCCACGTACGACCGGATTCGAAAAGGGAAGAGCGTGGTCGAGCCCGACCGGACGCTCTCCCACGCCGCGAATTTTCTCCTGCAACTGAACGGCGAGAAGCCCTCGGCCACCGCCGAGCGGGCCCTGGATATCGCCCTGATCCTGCACGCGGATCATGAGCTGAACGCCTCCACTTTCGCGGCCCGCGTGGTGGCGGCGACGCTTTCCGATATGCACTCCGCCATCACCGCGGCCATCGGAGCCTTGAAGGGACCGTTGCATGGCGGGGCCAATGAGGCCGTGTTCCACATGCTGCAGGAGATCGATCGCAAGGGCGAGGATCCGGTCGGGCATGTGCGGGCCATGCTGGCACAGAAACAGAAAATCTCGGGCTTCGGCCACCGCGTTTACCATACGGAAGATCCCCGCGCCACCCACCTGCGCAAAATGTCGGAGGATCTCGGCCGGGCGAGCGGACAGCCCAAGTGGTTCGAGATGTCGCGCAAGATTGAGGAATTTGTGAAAGCGGAAAAGAAACTCAATCCAAATGTGGATTTCTACTCCGCCTCCACCTACCAGACTCTGGGGATCGATGTCGACCTGTTCACCCTGGTGTTCGCTGTGTCCCGCATCAGCGGCTGGACGGCCCACGTCATTGAACAGCTCGACGACAACCGCCTGATCCGCCCCCGCGCCGATTACGCCGGCCCCGCCTATCCCCAGCGTTACGTGCCCATAGAAAGGCGATAAGCGCCTTCTGGCTTCCAGCTCTTCGCTTATCGCGCGCGCCGAGTCTGCGATTCTCGTGATGGGATCGGACTCCAGGTTCTTCGCCCCGCCGCATGGAGCGTAAAATACAGCTATGCACCGGGTTTACCTCGACAATAACGCCACTACGCCTGTCCTGCCGGAGATCCTGGCTGCGATGCAGCCGTACTTCGGGGAGCGCTTCGGCAACGCCTCTTCAATTCACCATCACGGGCAGGAAGCGCGGGCGGCGGTGGAACGCGCGCGCCAGTCGGTGGCGATGTTCCTGGGATGCGCGACATCGGAAATCGTTTTCACCAGCGGCGGCACGGAAGCGGATAATCTGGCTATTTTTGGCGTAGTTCAGCCTGGCGATCATGTCATTTCTTCGCAGATCGAGCATCACGCGGTTCTGAACTCCTGCAGGCAGCTCGAGGGTTCCGACTGCGAGGTCACCTATGTTCCGGTAAGCGGGCAGGGAAGAGTTGACCCTGACGACATCCGGCGCGCGTTGCGGCCCAGCACGCGGCTGATCACCATCATGATGGCGAACAATGAAACCGGCGTGCTGCAGCCGCTGGAGGAGATTGGCCGGATCGCCGCCGAGGCAGGTGTCTGTTTCCACGCCGACGCGGTGCAGGCCGCCGGGAAGGCGCCGATTGACGTGAGGCGCATCGGCTGCCATCTGCTCAGCATCTCCGGACATAAGATGCATGCGCCGCAGGGCGTGGGGGCGCTGTACGTGAAGAAGGGAACTGGACTGCGCCCGATGGTGCACGGCGGACGCCACGAGCGCGCGCGCCGGGCAGGGACGGAGAATGTTCCCGGCATTGTGGCATTGGGAAAGGCGGCGGAACTGTCGCGGCAAGCTCTGACTCGCGGAGAGAATGAACGAATGGCCGCGCTCCGCGATCGTCTGGAGCACACCATGCTGAGCCAGATCGAGGGAACGAGCGTGAACGGATCGGCTGCTCCGCGCGTGCCCAACACCAGCAGCATAGCCTTCGATTGCATTGAGGGCGAAGCCCTGGTGATAGCCCTCGACCTGAAGGGATTGGCGGTCTCGACCGGGGCCGCGTGTTCCTCAGGAGCGATCGAGCCGTCGCACGTGCTGACCGCCATGGGCCTGTCCGCCGAGCAGGCACGCGGAAGCCTGCGCTTCAGCTTAGGCAAGCAAAACACGGGGGACGACGTGGACTTTGCCCTGAGCCTGGTCCCGCCCACGGTGGCGCGGTTGCGGGAGTTGTCTCCTGTTTACAATAGGACAGCTGCGAGTCCTCGGCTTTTCCGGCGGATGTGAGGCGGCCCGTAGCCGATTCCAAAGACTGTAGGGCGATGTTCAATGTCTGAACCCAAGACCATTGCGGTTGCCATGTCGGGCGGGGTGGACTCTTCCACTGTCGCTGCGATGTTGCGTTCGGAAGGTCACAGCGTGATCGGTCTAACCATGCAGCTTTGGAACCAACGGCGACTCTCGGGCCGCGAAGGTATGCCGGAGGCGGTGCAGGGGCGATGCTGCTCCCTGGATGACGTTTACGACGCGCGCCGCGTGGCGGAAACGCTCGGAATTCCCTACTACGTGGTGAATCATGAAGAGCGCTTCGAACGGGATGTGATACGTCCGTTCGTCGAACAGTATCTTTCGGGACGCACTCCGATTCCGTGCAGTCTGTGCAACAACCACCTCAAATTCGATCAGCTATTGGTAGTGGCCCGCCAGATTGGCGCGGAGGCGCTGGCGACAGGGCATTACGCCCGCGTGGAATTTGATGAGAAAGGCGGTCGATGGCTGCTCAAGCGCCCGGCCGACCGCTCCAAGGACCAGACCTACTTCCTGTTTGGCCTGACCCAGGAGCAGTTGAGCCGCACGCTTTTCCCCCTTGGGGAAATGACCAAGCCCGAGGTGCGCGCGCGGGCCCGCCAGCATGGCTTGGCGCTGGCCGAGAAGCCGGACTCGCAGGAGATTTGCTTCGTGCCAGGAGGAAACTACAAGACCTTCCTCGACGCCTATCTGTCCGAGCAGGGTGCAGCGCTGCCGGACACAGCCGGAGAACTGGTGACCAGGACGGGCGAGGTGGTGGGTGAACATGCAGGCATTCATAATTTCACGGTCGGGCAGCGCAAGGGACTGGGTGTGGCGACCGGATCGCCGCTATACGTGATTCAGATTAACGGAGACAAGCACCAGGTCGTCGTGGGCAGGCAGGAAGAGTTGTACGCGCGGACTCTGCGCGCTCATGGCGTCAATCTGATCGCGGTGGCCGAACTCACCGACCCCATGCGCGTCGCCGTGAAGATTCGCCATCGCCACGAGCCCGCGTCAGGCGTTATTGAGCGTTCCGGGCCGGACGAAATACTGGTCACCTTTGACGAGCCCCAGCGGGCGATCACACCCGGACAAGCAGCCGTGTTCTACAGCGGCGACATGGTGGTGGGCGGGGGATGGATTAGCTGATTGCGTGGGCGCGAGACGGCGAAGGAGTGAACCGCGGCAGGTCAGTCAGGACAAAGCAGTTCCCCGGGCCGGTTCTCAGTTGGCTAGATGAACATTTCGTCCTGGGGAACGGTCACATCGCTACGACGGCGGCGCTTGCCGCCGAAGAAGAACTCCACGCCCGCCGTAACTCCCTGAATCAGGCCGGAAAACTGGCGGACCGGGGAAACCACCGTGCGGTGAACCACGTCGCTGGTATCCTCGATGCGATCCATAGTGCGGTTCAGCAGTTCGTCAGCGCGAATCACTTGCAGGCGGGCGCGATCGACCACGTCGCTGACGGAAGCATCCAGGCGCTCAATCTGTCCGCGCACCACCGTGAAGGATTCGCTGACGTTGCTGGCAATGGTGTCGATCTTCGGCCGGAGGTCGGTCATGATGGAACGGGCGGTGTCGGCAGTGGGCAACACTTTCTCTTTCACCTCGCTGGCCAGGGCTTCCATTCGCGAACTGCTCTTGCGGACCGCAACGTATAAGGCGACCAGGATACCCGCCTGCAGCACCACGGCCGCCGCGGTTACCGCCACGAAGATCGGTAAGTAGTTCATGGTGTTGCTCCGCTCTGGCGCAACCTGAGGCGCAGCGGAGAAGTCACATCCTCACAGGTTCTTGGATGCTCCCCCTTCCGATGCCGTAGCCTCGTGATAGGCCTGCCGGCCGGCTTCGTAGGCAGAGCGGAATTGATCCTTCTGCTGCTTGGCGACTTCGCGGCCGCGTTCGACCAGATCAGATGCCTGCTCCCGCGCCCGGCGTGCGCGCTCGCGTACAAACTCGCGGCCCTCGTCAGCCTTGGCGCGCAGGGTCTCGCGGGTCTCGCTGCCTGACCGCGGCGCGTATAACACACCGACCACGGCGCCTACGCCGAGCCCGGCCAAAAACCACAGAAAACTATTGCTGTCGCTGTCTGCCATGATCCAACCTCCGAGCAATGAGTGGCAACTATCGGGATGGTAGCACCCGCAGTAGGGAAATACAATTCTGCGAGGGGCGCGTGGGCAAGGATGGGATGGCCCCGCACTTCCGCCCCACTTGCCGCGGGTCGGCCTTCGCGAGACAATGTCCGGCGACCGCCAGGAGGGTGTTTTGTCAGAGCGGAAGTACCGGCAGCGCGGTTACCAGGACCAGGGCGAGAAGAGTTCGGAGAAACGATCTCCAGAGAAGCCGGCGCGAAAGGATACGTTCGGACCGCGGCCGATTCAAATGGCTGCCACGCGCGCCGTGTCCCGCTGCTCTCAGTGTGGCGCCCTGCTGCCGTCCCTGAGCGATCCCGTCGGGCAGTGCCCCAAATGTGGCTTCGAACTGCACTCGTGCAAGCAATGCAGTTATTTTGATCCCTCGAGCCGATTTGAGTGTACGCAGCCCATTCCGGAACGAATCCCACGCAAGGACCAGCGTAATCAATGCAGCTTTTACTCCCTCCGGGTGACCATGGAGAAGGAGACTTCCACACCTGCCGCGCTGAAACCCAAAGATGCCCGTCAGGCCTTCGAGGACTTGTTCAAGAAGTAGTGAAGAGGCGCCTGGTGCGTGGTCAACCCGGATGGCCCGGCCCGCTCAGGGTTTCAGAGTCGGCCGCAGCAACACCTCACTGACAAACGACTGCGGTTCCTGGGTCACAAGCATGGCGACGACGTGAGCCACGTCATCAGGCTGCAGCATTCTTTTCACGTCTTTGCCCACATGTGGGCTCAGGTCCGTGTTCACCGATCCCGGACAGACCACGGAAACACGGATGTTGTGGCTGCGCAATTCTTCCGCCACCGAATAGGTCAATCCGTTCAATCCCCATTTGGAAGCGGCGTAAGCAGCCCCGTTGGGCAAGGGATTCTTGCCGGCGAGCGAGGAAATGTTGACGATGTGCCCGCGGCCGGCGGCAATCATGAGGGACGAGAAACTGCGAATGCAGAAGTAAACTCCACGCAGGTTGGTGTTCATCACCTGGTCCCAGGCATCAGGAGGCATCTGATGCAAAGGACCGGCGAAGCTGCCGATGCCCGCGTTGTTCACCAGGATATCGGCGCGCCCGAAGTCCTGATGGACTCGAGCGGCCAGCGCTTCCACCGAGTGCAGGTCCGTGACATCACATTCGGCGACTTCAGAGAGTCCGCCCGCGGCGGCGATCACGACCTTGGTGTTTTGCAGCGCGGCGCGCTTGCGTCCGCAGAGCACAGCGGTAGCGCCAAGGCGGGCTAACCTGGCAGCGATGGCGGCCCCGATCCCGGTTCCCGCGCCGGTCACAACCGCCACCTGTCCCTGCAGTGAAAGAATCCCTTCCTGAACCATAGCTGAAGTCTCCGAGGGCGCGTCGGCGCCCATTCTCGACCATCCGGAGCCGCGCCTTCCCGCATCTTACAGGACGGGGTGTAAATGGTTTGTAAAAGCCAACTTGCCTTCGAGGAAACACATACTTATAATCCGCCTCACTGGAAACGCCGACCTGGCAGTGCGGGCACAAACGTAGCCGGGCGTTCGGCAGTCGTGAGGTAGGCCGCGCAAGCGGCGGTTGTTCTACACCCTGGGGGGAGCTGGCTTGGGTGGACCTGGGTGCGATGTCGTCGCCATTTTCCCGAATGACTTAAGGAGCGATTCGAATGAAGAAGAGTCTAGTGGCGTTTTTGCTGGCGTTGGCTGCCGTGGCTTCCGCTCAGGACGCGGCGGCGCCGCAAGCGGCCCAGGCGGCGCAGACGTCCGCATCGCAACCCCAACCGCAGAAAAAGGAGATCAAGGATCCGGCGGAGTACAACGCCTACGTCGGCGCCGTGCAGCAGAGCGATCCCGCCGCGAGGATCAGCGGGCTGGAAGCCTTTCTCAATCAATATCCCAACAGCGTGATGAAGGAAGACGCGCTCGAACTGCTGATGGGAACCTACCAGCAAACCAACAATCAGGCCAAAGTCATCGACGCCGCGAACCGGTTGCTGACGGCGAATCCGGAGAATGCGCGGGCTCTGGTCCTGCTGGCCTACAACGAACGGGCCTCGCAGAAGTGGGCGGACGCCAAGGGGCACGCGGAAAAGGGACTGCAGGCAATTCCGAAAATGGCCAAGCCGGACGGCGTATCCGACGCCGACTTCAGCAAGCAGAAAACTCAGCTCTCGGCGCTGCTCAACAGCGTGGCCGGGTTTTCGGCGCTGCAACTGAAGGACTACGCCGGCGCCCAGAAATATCTCAGGCCCGCGGTGGAAGCCGACCCCAATAACGTGGAGAACGTTTACCCCCTGGCTCTGTCCTACCTGACAGCCACGCCCAGCGATGATGTAAACGGCCTGTTTTTTATCGCGCGTGCAGCCAATCTGGTTGCCGACCCCAAGGGAAAAGAGTCCATCGTAAAGTTCGGCCGGAGCAAGTACGTGAAGTATCACGGGTCAGACCAGGGTTGGGATGACCTGCTTGCCCAGACCAAGACCGCGCCCCTGCCTCCCGCGGGATTCACCGTCACCCAGTATGTGCCGCCCACTCCGGCGCAGCAGGCAGCCGATCTGGTCAAGACCAAGAAGCCGGAGGAGATGAGTTTTGCGGAGTGGGAACTGGTTCTTTCCGAGGGAAGTCAGGAGGATCAGGACAAGGTGTGGACCGCGCTCAAGGGCAAGAATTTGCAGATGGCGGAAGTGCAAGTCATCAGCTCTGCGCCCACCAAGCTGCAGCTGGCGGCGAGCGTCGACGACATTGATCAGAAGCGAGCAGATATCGAAGTCTCATTCCCGGCTGCCATCCCCCCGCGCATGGTGCCGAAGGAAGGCGACAAGATCAACTTTGAAGGCACCCCGGTTTCCTACACGCCCAAACCCTTCGTGATGGTGATGGAGAAAGGCGCTCTGCTGACCAAGGCCGCGCCAGCGCCGACCCGCAGACCGCCGGTGCGCAGGAAACCACAGTAGTCGAAAGTCAGACCAGGATGAAGTTGGGGGCAGCCCTCCGGGGCTGCCTCTTCGCTTTGGCGGCGCTTTGGCGGCAAGGGCGGCGGGCGCGTGCGAAATCAGCGAGCCGCCTTCTTTTCGTATCCCACCGGACGCGCGCTGCTGGGAGGGCGGCGGACGCCGTCGCGCAGTTGCCGTACGTCGATCTTCAGCTCGGCAATGGTGCGGCTCAGGGTGTTGCGGTGCATGCTCAGCTCGCGCGCGGCCCGGCACTGGTTGCCCTTGTTCTCCTGCAGGACGGTAAGGATGAACTTCTTTTTGAACTCGCGCACGGCTTCCGAATACAGAATATTGCTGCGGTACATCTGCATGACGAGGGCTTCGAGCTGATCTCTCACGGCATCTCTCTTTCTGCGCGGATCATCGCCGGCCAGTCGGTCAATCGCTCCCGGCGCCCGGCGGCCTATTTCGCCGGAGCCTGGGGCCGGGTGGGCAGGGCAGGAAGTTGCTGGGGCACGCGGCGCAGCAAATCCAATCCCTGGTAAAACCGGTTCCGCAACTCAGGCGGCGCGGCCCAGATCGCAGCCCGCCCAATGACCTGGAAATACGGGGCCCACTGCGAACCCGCCAGCCACCTGGAGGCGGGCGTGAAGGCGGTCATGCTGACCACAATCACGGCGACAATCAGGCATCCTCTGACCACTCCCAGAGCACCCCCCAGAAGCCGGTCAAGAAAGCGCAGGCCTGAAGCCTTCATCACCCAGCGCGCCACGCGTCCCGCCACGCCTGCGGCTACGGTGACGGCGAAAAAGATCACCAGGAAGGCCGCGCTCTGAGCCATCCAGGGCGATTTCAAAAATCCCGAAAACCAGAACGCCAGCCACGGGTACTGCCAGGCAGCCAGAAGATACCCGGCGATCAGCCCGCCCAGGTGAAAGGCCTCCTGAAAAAAGCCTTCGTTCGCGGCGTGCAGAGTGGAGAGCAAAATGATGATCAGGATCACCCAATCTGCGACGTTCATGTTTTCGTCCCGGCGCCGCGTTTACATCTCGAGCTCACGCCCCGTGAGCCGCTGGAAGGCTTCCAGATACTTCTCGCTGGTCTTGCGCGCCACCTCCGAGGGAAGACCCGGGGCTGGCGGCCGCTTGTTCCAGCGGATTTCCTCCAGGTAGTCCCTCACATACTGTTTATCGAACGAATCCTGCGTTTGGCCCGGTTGATAGCGGTCTGCCGGCCAGAAACGGGAAGAATCGGGGGTTAGCACCTCATCCGCCAAAGTGAGGCCGTGAGCCGTGCGCCCGAATTCGAACTTCGTGTCGGCGATGATGATCCCCTTGCCCCGGGCATAGTCTGCCGCCTTGGCATAAATGGCCAGGCTCATATCACGCAACTGGCGGCTCACCTCAGGCCCCACCAGGCGAGTCATGTCTGCAAAGGAAATGTTCTCATCGTGCCCGCTGGCGGCCTTGGTTGCAGGGGTAAAGATGGGCTCCGGCAACCGGTCGGATTCACGGAGCCCCTTGGGCAAGTCGACGCCACACACCCGCCCACAGGCCTGGTACTCCTTCCAGGCCGATCCCGAGAGATAACCGCGAACCACGCACTCCACCGGATACATTTCAGCCCGGGTAACGATCATGGAGCGTCCTCGCAACTGATCCTCATACGGGCGGAGAACGGCCGGGTACTGGCGTATGTCGGCAGTGATCAGATGAGTGGGCGTCAGATCGCGAAGAAAGTCGAACCAGAATAGCGAAAGCTGGGTCAGCACCCGCCCCTTGTGCGGGATCCCTGTAGCCAGCACGTAGTCGAAAGCGGAGATGCGATCGCTGGCCACGAACAAAAGCCGCTCCGCGTCGAGAACGTAAACATCACGCACCTTGCCGCTGGCGTGGAGCTCAAGTTCAGGAAAGTCGGAACGCAGCCAAACGGGCTCAAGGAGCTCAGAGGTCATGGATGAAATTCTACAGGCAGAAATCGTCGCGTATTTTAGTCCTAAAGAAATTTTTGTCAACGCCTGGCGCGGTCTTTTTGTGAAAGCGGAATGCCCGCAGAATACAAACGAGTTGACAGTCCCCAGAGGCGGTGAATTGCTTGCCGGACGAAGGTTTCAGCGACTGGCGGTTGTGGAAAAGTTGAGGGCGCCTGTGCAAGGAAGCGCCCCTTGGAAAATTGATCGCGGGCCGCGTGGGCCCCGCGGCGGTGGCGGCGAACCGTTGACCCTCGGCTGAACCGTAGTGCGCCGGCACGTGCGCTATACTTGAAATGTCATGCCGGGTGCGATGCCAAGGACGTTCTACCTGGAGGTTTTCGGCTGCCAGATGAACGTGCACGACTCCGAAAAAGTTGTCGGCACGCTGCTCGCCCAGGGCTACCGCCAGGTCTCAACGGTGGAGGAAGCCAGCCTGATTCTCTATAACACCTGTTCCATTCGTGACAAAGCCGAGCAGAAGGTCTTTCACCGCTTAGCCGATTATAAAAAGCTGGAGGCGCAGGGCAAGCGCTTTGGCGTCCTGGGCTGCGTGGCACAACAGGAAGGGGAGAAGATTTTCGAGCGCGCGCCGCACGTTTCCCTGGTATGCGGCTCCGCCTCCTATCGCCGCCTGCCGCAAATGCTGGTGCAGATTGAGAACGGCAATCGACGGGTCACGGGACTGGATGACCGGGACACGGACGAGTGCTTCGAGACGGAGTTTACCGCACGCAGCAATCCGCATCGCGGCTATATCACCATCATCGAGGGGTGCGACAAGTTCTGCGCCTATTGTGTGGTGCCCTTCACCCGCGGCAAAGAGCGCAGCCGGACTTCGGACTCGGTTCTGGCCGAGGCCCGGCAGATGGCCGATCTTGGCTACAGCGAAATCCAGCTTCTGGGACAGAACGTCAATTCCTACAAGGATCCGGCAGGGAAGAGGTCCTTCGCCGAGTTGCTGGCGGCCGTGGGGGAGGTGTCCGGTATTCGCCGCGTGCGCTTCACCACCTCTCATCCGCGCGACTTCGGGCGTGACATTGTGGACGTGATTGATGCCGTCCCTACATTGTGCGATCACGTGCATCTTCCGGTGCAGAGCGGGTCTTCTAAAGTCTTGGAGGCGATGCAGCGTCTTTATACCCGCGAGCAGTACCTGGAGCGCATCTCCTGCATCAAAGCCGCCAAGCGTGACATCAGCCTGACCTCAGACATCATCGTCGGCTTTCCCGGAGAGACCGAAGCCGACTTTGAGCAAACTCTCAGCCTCCTGGACGAAGTGGAATACGACGGCATTTTTGGCTTCAAGTATTCGCCTCGCCCCAACACGCCGGCGCTCGGGCTGGGGAACGCGGTTCCAGAAGAGGAAAAGTCGCGCCGCTTGGCGGCATTACAGGAGAAACAGCGCGGCATCCAAAAACGGCGCAACCAGCGTCATCTCGGGCAGATTACTGAAGTGATGGTTGAAGGAAGGAATGAGGCGCGGGGCCAGTGGATCGGCCGGACCTCGCAGAACAAAGTGCTCAACTTCCTGGCGCCGGAGGGCCGCGAACCCCTTGTGGGCAGCTATATTCCCGTGGTTACCACGGCCAGTTTTCCCAACAGCTTGCTGGGGGAAGTGGTGGTATAAGGGGCTCAGAGGGAGGACACGATGGAAGTGGAGATGAAAATTCGCGGGCTGATGATGGATCCGGTTACCAACATGCCCATCGTGATCCTCAAGGACAGCAGCGGCGATTCGGTTCTGCCGATCTGGGTCGGGATCTACGAGGCCAACGCCATCGCCCTGGAGATTGAGAAGGTCAGCACAGCCCGACCCATGACTCATGACCTCATCAAGAACGTCCTGGTGGGGTTGGACACCCAGGTCCACAAGGTCGTGGTGACGGAGCTGAAGGAAGACACCTTCTACGCGGTCATCTGGATGGAACGGCAGGGAAATGTGATCAGCGTCGATTCCCGGCCGTCAGACGCCTTGGCGCTCGCCCTGCGAGTGGATTGCCCAATCTTTGTGGAGGATGACGTCCTCAAGAACTCCAAGCAGGCCGCCAATGTATCCGATCGGGTGACCAGCGAGGAACTGCGCAAATGGCTGGAGAACCTGAATGATGAGGATTTGGGGAGATACAAGATGTAGAATCGGCTACTAGCTGACCGCCCGGAAAAACGCTTTCTTTTAAGCCATTTTCTTTCAAGCCGTCCCTTGTGCCTGATCCCGCCCGCCAACTGCAGCGCCTCTATCAAGCTGGTTTCGATGTCCAGACTTTCGATCGCTTTCCAAAATGCGTAGGAGTTGTACGCGAAGGTTGCATCGCGCTGCTGGTCCCATCGCCGGACGGATTGCAGATGCTCGGCACGCCTGGTTGGCGCATGGGAGAAGCTCTCGGCGTTCTGGTCAAAAGGCAGGGTCGCTGGGTCTTTCAGGCAAAGCAAGAGATCGTGGAGGCCACCCCTGAGCGGTTAGAAGCCCTGCGCAAGTTTCAGACTGATCTCCAGGAACTCCTGAGCGCAGCGTAGGAGCGCCCTTGCGCGACACTTTACATAATATCTGTTATCGGACGCTCATCCTGTGCCGAGCCGTATGCCTTCCCTCGTGGCCCCGCTACCCCCGGCGAGCCGCCTGGGTCTGCATGCCCGCCGCCAGGACGATCGCAGGGTGAAATAGTGTCCCGGCCACACGGGTGGCAATGGCGATCAGTTCCCTTTGGCCGGCAAACACCTTGACCTGTCTGGCCCCCGATAGCTCCGGCAGGTTCACGGCGCGGCCGTGGCAGATTCGTCCAGCAACCTCCTGGTCCACCGTGACCGAGGGCATCTGTGGTAGGAGCTGCCTGGGGTGAACAAAGAACTCCTCGAGTCCAACCTCCTGATTGACGCCACTCAGCTGCTCGAGGGTGTGAGCGTGGCTAAGGTCAAATTCAGCCATGCCGGTACGCCGGAGGGAGTACAAATGCGCCCCACAGCCCACCAGTTGGCCCAGATCGTGGGCCACCGATCGCATGTAGGTGCCGGACCCCACCCGGGCGCGGAACGTCGCCCGGTCGTTTTCCAGCTCCAGGATCTCGAATTCCGCGATCCAGGCGCGAACCGGCCGCAAGACCACTGGCCTGTGCCTGCGGGCCAGCTTGTAGGCGGGAATGCCGGCGATCTTCTTGGCAGAAAACGGCGGTGGCATCTGTTCGATCGCTCCCCGGAAGCGCTGCGTCAATCCGCGCAGTTCCTCAAGTGATACTTTAACTTGCTGCGGCGCCGAGCTGGGTGCACCGTCGGCATCGTAGGTATCGGTAGCAAAGCCGAACCGGATCACGCCCTCGTAGGTCTTGTCCGCTCCGGTGTAGAACTGCGCCAGACGAGTCAGGTTTCCGGTAACCAAGGGCAAGACCCCGGTGGCCAGGGGGTCGAGGGTACCCAGGTGGCCGACGGCGGTCTGGTGCAGAATCCGGCGCACGCGGTTTACGACGTCGTGCGACGTGAGACCGGCCCCTTTGTCGATGACGAGCACGCCGTTCATGAGAGCGAGTAATCTGTTAAGTTAGTGATCGCCGGCTGAAAAATCTCGAGGCGTCCCTGCACCCTTCCGGCCAGCCGAGACGAACCCTTAGCCGGTGGCAGGCTTCCAAGGTACCAGATCGCCTGATTCCCTATGCTGCCAGTACGCGACGATCAGCCCCGCTTCAGCGCGCCCTACCTTACCTACTTCCTGATCACACTGAATCTGCTCATTTTTCTGCGCGAGGCCACCCTGGGTCCGGCCGGCTTCAAGATGCTGATCCAGCAGTTGGGCATGATCCCGGTGCACGTGACCGGCTTCCTGACCGGCGGCAAAGGTGTGGGATTCACGGCGGCCTTCCTTCCCTTTCTTACGTCCATGTTTCTGCACGGCGGCTGGATGCACCTGATCGGCAACATGTGGTTCCTGTGGATTTTTGGGGACAACATCGAGGACCATCTCGGACACTTCAAGTACCTGATCTTCTACCTCGCCTGTGGGCTTGGCGCAGCCGCGGCGCAGGTGGTTCTGACGCCGCATTCCCAGGTTCCAAACGTGGGCGCAAGTGGCGCGATCGCCGGGGTCCTGGGCGCTTACTTCGTGCTCTATCCCCGGGCGCGGGTGCTCATCTGGTTCCCGATTTTCTTT
>CAYOZX010000006.1:0-34636 GCA_964408515.1 uncultured Acidobacteriaceae bacterium
GAGCAGCTCCAGCATGGGCTCGGTCAGGGTCTTGTTCTCGAGCATGTGGCGCGCGGTGATGGGATCGTGCCCGAAACGCCGGATGGAAAGGCAGGGGCCGTCGATCGCCAGGGGAGGAATGATGGCGTTGACGCGTGAGCCATCCGCCAGGCGCGCATCCACCATGGGCGAAGACTCATCCACACGCCGGCCAATGCGGGAGACGATGCGGTCGATGATCTGCATCAGGTGCGCGTCATCCTTGAAGCTCAGGCCCGTGGGCTCCAGCTTCCCCGCGCGTTCCACATAAACCTTGTTGTAACGGTTCACCAGGATGTCGGAGATGGTCGGGTCTTTGAGCAGCGGTTCCAGCGGACCCAGGCCGAAGATTTCGTCGAGGATTTCCCGTGACAGGCGCTCCCGCTCGGCGAAGCTCAGGGGTACGGCCTCGCTGTTCACGGTATTGCGGATCAGGAGAAGGACTTCTTCGCGCGCGGCATTGCCCGCCGTTCGTCCCAGCTTCTCCAGATCGAGGCGGTCGAGAATCTTGCGGTGCAGGTCCGCCTTGACCTGCTGGTACTCCGTTCTCTCAAAAGTCTGCAGATTCGCCATAAACCTTCCGTAACCGCCAGCTTACTCTCGCCTTTTCAGACCGTCTTGAACAGCGACCAGGCCTTGCGCTTCACGTCCAGGTCGTTCTCGGTCAGCAGGGCGGCCAGCCCGGCAAAAGACCGGGCAATCTCGGTATAGCTCTGTTGCATGAGGGGCACGCCCCGGTCAATGGCGCCTGAAACCGCAAAGTACTGGTTGGGAATCTTCCACAGTAGCTTGGCCCCGGCCGCCGCCTCGGCGTCGGCCTCCGTGAATCCTGCAATCTTGCGAAAGCGGTTGAGCACGAGACGCACCCGCTCCCGCCCGCCCGTTTCGCCCAGGTACTGCTGAATGCGGCTGGCGCTCCATAGCGACGCCACATCCGCGTGGGCCACCAGCAGAACCGTCTCCGAAAGGTTGCACACCAGGCGCGTGGTGGCGTCCACCCGGGAAGAAGCATCGACCACCACATAGCGGAAGTGCCCCACCAGCAGATCGAACAGGCGCGCAAATTCCGCCGTGGCTGGTTCCACCACCACCGGTGAAGTGGTTCCCGCCAGCAATTGCAGTCCGCCGCTATGCCGGGTCATGAAGCTTTCCAGCAGCGAGCTATCCATGCGGTGCAGATTGCGGATGGCGTCGGCCACGGTGAACGCCGGCTTGAGGTTCAGGTGCAGCGCGGCGTGCCCCAGGGGAGCGATATCCACCAGGGCCACGTTCCCGTGAGCCGATTGCAACGCCAGCGCCAGGTTGACCGCCGCGGTAGTGCCTCCACTGCCTCCCTTGGCGTTGACCACGGTAAAAACTCTGCCTCGCGGTCCTTCGCGTTCCACTTTGCGCTGCGCCGCGGTCAGGCGCACGAAGGCCTCCAGCAGGTCGGTGGTCGTGGTAGGCCGCTCGATAAATTCCCGCGCGCCTGCCCGCATGGCGCTTACGATCACCTGCGGCTGGGACATGCTACCCACCGCGAACACCACCGCATCGCGCACCTCCTGGTGGATCAGCTCGATGCAGCGCAAGGCCAGAGCCGGACTGTCAGCCGGCACATCCACCAGCACAACCTGGGGGCTGGCCGTCTGCACCCGCCTCAGTACGGGATCGGTCGCCACTCCCGGGTAGGTGGCGCAGGTGTGCACTACCCGGGCCACACTGGTGCCGTCTACCAGCACCTGCAGCA
The DNA here is from genome assembly GCA_964408515.1 of uncultured Acidobacteriaceae bacterium. GTDB lineage: Bacteria > Acidobacteriota > Terriglobia > Terriglobales > Acidobacteriaceae > CAYOZX01. Next base: position 1,748 of record CAYOZX010000006.1, read on the forward strand.
CTGCCCGCTGGTCCGTGTCCTGCGCAATGACGACTACGGAAAGTTCAGCCATGATCCCTTACGAGTTCCCGTTAGGTTTTTCTTTCGGCCTTGCACACCCGCCTCGCTCCCCCCTCACGTTCTCATTTGGCCTCGCCGGACGGCTTGTGGTCAAACTTGTCCTTGTCCAGGAACGGCTTGGGATAACTGGGCAGGGGCGCCGGCTGGGTGCTCGGCGACACCCGCCGCGCCGTGCATAACACAACCAGTTCCGACTTGCTCCGTTGCGCGCTCTTGCTCTTGAAAAAGGTCCCCAGAATCGGGATATCGCCCAGTCCCGGCATTTTGTTGTACAGATCGGTCACCCGGCTGTCCATCAGTCCGGCGATCACGAAGCTTTGCCCGTCCTGCAGTTCGAACTCCGTCTCCGCTTTACGCGTGCTCAGCGCCGGAACCGTGAAGCCGGAAATAGTCAGCGCGTTGGCGAAATCCAGCGTGCTCACCGAGGGCGCCACCTTCAGGTGGATGTTGCCGTTGGGCATGATCACGGGCGTGAATTTCAGCTGCACCCCGAATTCCTTGAACTGGATGGTGACCGCGGTGAAACCCTGTCCCGGTTGCACGATGGGGAAGGGAAACTCGCCTCCGGCCAAAAAACTCGCCTCTTTGCCGTTGACCGCGATCAGGTTCGGTTCCGCCAGAATCTGCAGCAGGTTTTGCTGCTGCAGGGCCTTGATGACGGCGCCGATGGGCACGTCGGTGCGGGTGATAAACAGGTTCAGGAAATCTGAGATGGTAACCGTGGGCGGTGTGGAGGTGGTCGTGGTCGTGCTGGTGGTTCCCTGAGTCGTTGTGGTCGTGGCGGTGTTGTGAACCTGCAGCGAGCCGAACTGCCCGGTCTGCGACAGCGCCACCGTGTTCCCCTGTCCCAGGTTAAAGATGTTGATTCCCAGCTGCGTGATGGCCGAGCGGTCGACCTCGGCGAACTTTACCTCCAGCAGCACTTCCTGCGCGCCCACCGGCCCGAAGGTCAGCACGTTGACCACGTTTTTGGAATAGGCCTCGGCAATTTTCCCCGCGCGCTGGGCGACGTCTTCGGTAGAAACATGCCCCGAGAGCACAATGGCAGACCGCGAAGGAGAGACGCTGATCTGCTCGTCGGGGAACACCCGCCGTTCCTCTTCCGCTGCCGCGCTTACATCCACGTCCACGCGCAGGTCGAAGCTTCGGGAGCGCTCCAGCTCATCCCAGATCAGCAACGAGACTTCTCCCGCCGAGCGGCCGTGGACCAAAATCTGGGTGGGTGTTACGACCAGCGCGTCGGCGATGGCGTCGTCGGTCACGGAAACCCGGCGCAATCTCTCGGTGGTGTTGATCAGCAGCGACTTGCCTACCATCACTCGCAAGGGCGCGGCCCCTTGGGCTTCGGCCTGCGGCGCCTGCGCAGCTGCCGCCGGGCTGGGAGCGGCGCTCGGTTCGCTCGCCGGAGGATTGGACTGGTCCTGCGAAGTGGCGGCCGCCGAGGCCAGCAGCAGGACAACGGAGAAAATCTTTCGCACCGCCCGCTTCACTCTTCCTTCAGGCTTCTGCCCTACGCGGGAGCAGATCGGCATGTCGTCTTCCCCAAGAATCTATTTTTCTTCGATTTTCGTTACGTCTCGCTTGGTTCCCTTGATCACTTCCACCCCGTAAAACGGCGGCGGCGCCGTAGGCGCCAGAGTTACCGTGTGCCGGACCGCCTTTGGCTTCGACTCCGAAGGAGCAGACGCCGGCGCGGTCACCGCTCCCTTGTACAGCGCACTGGTGCTGACCGACGGCAATTCCTGCTGCTTGTTATCCAGCGGATTGCGCAGCGCCAGCTGGATCTTGCCCTGCGTGCTGGCGAGCGTGAGCTTCTGCGCGTCGTCCGGGGACACCAGCAGCGTGATCACCGGCGTCAATTGCGGCTCGCCGGCATTGCTCCGCTCCAGCTTCTGCCCGGTTGCGATCACCGCGACGTTCTCAAGAACTGTGGTGGTGCGCTGGTCCTGGCCAGAACCGGGATTGCCCGTCAGCAGCACGTCTACCCGGGTTCCCGGCACCACGAACCCGGCCACTCCAATCACTTCGTTCACTCGCACCGAAATGGCGCGCATACCGGGAGGAATCAGGGCGGGCATGCCCGCGCCTGCGTTTTCCCCCGCCAGCTTGTTGGGCAGAAAGAACTCTCCTTTGGCGATGGGTAAGATGACTCCCCGTCCCACTACCGAGGATTTGAGATGGAAGCAGTTGGGCGGCAGGTCAGCCGCGGGAAAACGTGCGGTTCTTACGTCCGAGTCACTTACCTTGCCGCCCACAGGAATGTCAGCGGCGGCCACCACGACCTCGACCCCCGCAGGCGCCTTGCCGGCCGCGCTGTTTTGCAGCGCGCGGTAGACACTGAAGCTGACGAAGGCCCCCAGGGCCAGAGCCACAAATCCGATCAACAGCAGCCGGGTGCGATTCATGACCGCTCCTCAGAGTCGAAACGACCGCCCTTGGGACGCGCCAACCCCGAAGAAGGGCGCCGGGTGCATACACCGCGCCCCTTCCGACTCTCCGATTGGGGGTTGAAAACGAAACAGTCCGCGGCCCAATCCTGACCTTCTTAGACGCATTGATCCGGAACTAACGTCAGCCGACGCCCCCGCGCTCACTCCTTCCGCATTCCCGCGCGAGCCCTCAAACCGCATCGCGGCTTGCGCCCCATACGGGCGAACTGTCTCTATTGGACGGAACTGGCGACCGAAGAAAATACATTATTGGCGTTGGAACCGATCAACCGGATGGTTCCGACCACAATCACCAGGATGACCGCCAGCATCACGGCATACTCGGCGATATCCTGCCCCTGGTCTTCACGCCACAGGGCCGCGAACCTATCTCTTATCGACATTTTGCGTCCTCCTCGAAAATGGCCGTCCGGAGGTGCTTCCCGCCTCGGCCAAGTTCATACGGTGGTCCCTCCGGGGTGCCTCTTGCCTATCTTGAATCAACACGTTACATCTGCCCGGACGGCAATTCCTCTCCTGCTCTCATCATAACCCTGCTGCCCTACGGGAAGCGACAATTTCTTGGGCTTCGCGTAAGCATCCTGACCTTTCGTTAAGCAGATGGTATCGCGAATTCAACGCGAATGGCAGTCCCAAAAACGAGGACCCAAAGGACCGGGCAGGGGTCCATTACCGGCGGGCGACCGCGGTCCGGGAGGCCCGGCGGCGTCTACTGAAGGGCGCTCCCCACGGACGAAAATACGTTGTTGGCATTGGAACCGATCAGGCGAATCGTGCCCACCACCACGGCCAGGACCACGGCCAGCATGATCGCGTACTCCGCCACGTCCTGCCCTCGGTCGTCGCCCAACCGGCACAAAGCAAGCCTCATTGCGCTCCTCGCTTGGCGGCATGCAGACCACCGGCGGCACGCCGTGGTTGCCTCCGCCATCATAGGGTTGATTCCGCAAGGTTTTGCAGAGCAAAGTTGACGTGACCGGTTATCTAGCTTGGTTCAAGCCGCTGGCCTGGGGCGGGTCGCGATGCAGGATGACTGCTCCGGAATCTTCAAAGAGCGGCCGCCACTGCGGGTCATAGCGCAGGGCGGTGATGAGAGGCGAATCAGGGGGAAGCAGAAGGGTGCAAATGGAGTACCTCTGCAGCGCTCTGGCCCAGTCGTCCGAGAGCGAGTAACTGTCCGCGAACATGTCCATCAGTTCATCACCGTACACGTCAGCACGGCCATCTATAAAGACCTGGTATTGCGGATACAACTTCCAGATGAGATATCCGCCCCAGTTGTAATGGCCAAGTAAGAGGCCGGGCGGCCGCTGCTGGTCCAGAAAAGCAACCGCCGCGAGCGGAAAATGCCGCGCCTCGGCCTCGGGTTGGGTCCTGACCACCTCCCGCACTCTTATGACGGTGAAGACGGTGAACGCGATCAGCACCGAAATGTTTACCGCCATCCTGCGCGGACCGGGAGAGGCTTTTCCCAGCTCCAGAAGCCGCATCGCGCCGCGTCCGCGCAGCCAGGCTTCCGCCAGGCGGGTGAGGACTGGAATGATCACCAGCATCAGGATCGGGATGTGCCTCACCGAGCGGAGGGCAGCGGGAATGGTTACCGCCAGCAGGACCAGGTCGCGAACGGGGGGCCGCTCTGCGCACACGGCGAACCCTGCGGGCAGCGCCAGCAGGGTCAGGAGCAGAGGAAAATAGGCCGGATCGTGGAAGTTGGGCGAAAACCACTCCTGGATGAACTGGTGCATCGCCGGAGAGTGCAAAGTCTCGAACGGGTAGAGGAACATGTGCAGGCCGTTGGGATTGAGGGGAACCACGCCCAGACACAGGAACAAGCTGAGGGCCAGCCGCCTGAGCCGGGGTGCGGCCTGCGGCCATGGCTGCGCGCCGAGCGCAACGTCGGCGGCCTCGCCAGCCAGGAACAGCGCCACAAAGCCGATTCCGATGAGATACCCCGCGTGCAGGTTGACCCACAACAGCATCAGCGGCGGCGTCCACCACAGCATCCACGGACGTTGAAGCGAGCCTTCCAGCAGGAAAAGGAAAACGCTGGCCAGAAACAGCGACAACATCTGGGGTCGTGCTCCCCAGGTCGTGACCGAGGCCAGGGCTCCCCAGAGGGTGAGAACGGCGGCCAGGTAAGGACGCCCCGAGCAGCGCTGGAAAACCAGGCAGAATGAAACTGCGATCAACGCCGCGAAGCCGATCATCAGTCCACTTGCGCCTCCCGCCCGGTATAACGCAAGCATCAGGACTTCCGACAGCCACTCGTGCGCTACCCAGGGCTGACCTGGGCGGGTGAATGAGTAGGGATCGGCACGCGGGACCTGGTGGTGTTGCAGTATCCACTGCCCGGTTCGCAGGTGCCACCACACGTCCGGGTCAGTCACGCTGCGGACGGCCATGGCGAACAATCCCAGAACCAGCACGGCCACAAACACACGTCGAGTTTGCAACAGGAGGGTTAGAGACACCGCGCTTCTCACTCTAGCCTATAATCCGTCTCCTCTGCTCATGCTTTCCCGGCCAACGCAAAGGAAACTCGCCCTGTATTTCCTGGGCATGATGGGGCTGCATGCCTACATGTTGTGGCAAGCCGCACCGTCGATTCCACAGGGTCTTCCGGATTTCAGCATTTTCTACACCGCTGGCCGGATGGTGCGCGACGGCCACGGCGCCCATCTCTATGACGATGCGGCGCAGGAATCGGAGCAACGCCGGTTTTCGCCCAGCGCCCTGCGGCGGCGGGGATCCATTCTTCCCTACAACCACCCGCCGTTCGAGGCGATCGTCTTCGCTCCCCTGGCGCGCTTTTCCTACCTGACTGCATATCTGATCTGGCTGCTGGTCAACCTGACCTTGCTGGCTGCAACCGTTCTGATACTGCGGAACCGCTTAAGCGGACTGCGGAGCATCCCCCTCTACCTCTGGGTGTTGGCGGGGCTGGCTTTCTTTCCCATCTTCATCGCCCTCATTCAGGGACAGGATTCCATTCTGATGCTGTTTTTGTATGCCCTTGCCTTTGCCTCGCTCGAACGCGGGGCCGAAGCCGCCGCGGGAAGCTGGCTGGCGCTGGGCTTACATAAATATCACCTGGTGGTGCCCTTCATTGCGCCACTTTGGCGGCGGGTCAGGCTGATCGCGGGATTTGCCGGCATCGCGCTGCTGCTCGGCGGGGCGAGCCTGGCCGTGAGCGGATGGCAAACTCTGCAGCGTTATCCGCGCTACGTCTGGGCGACTGAACATGACGTTAGGTACGTGTGGAATTCCCCACACGGAAACACGGCGAACCTGCGAGGGTTGACCTCAGCCGTGGTTCCCGAGGACCAGGCCCTCGCAAGGACCATCCTGCTGCTCCTGTTTTCCGCCCTTACCCTGGCGCTGATGGTCTACGCCACGCGCCGAGCCCGCTTCACCGACCCCAGTGAGCGTCATGCGGTGATCGCCTTGAATCTGTTTGGCACCACGCTGCTCAGCTATCACATTTACGTGCACGATCTGAGCATTCTGTTTCCTGCGATTTTGCTGCTCTTCGAACTGCTGCAAAGCGGCGCTGCGATGGCATCGTGGGCGCGAAAGGCGCTCTACGCCTGCGCCGCCATCCTGTTCTGCAGCCCGGTATACATGGTTTTGACCTTGCGTTACAGCCAGCTGCAGTTGCTGGCCATCGTTTTCATCGCGATCTTTGCGGGCCTGCTGCAGTTGCTGAGGACTCTGCCGGACCAGGCGGCCGGAGCAGAACCACCGCCAGCATCGGCAGGTAGATGAAGGCAACGCTGAAGCGTCCAACCTGGGTGAAACTCTGCGGCAGGTAGAACCAGCGCCAGACGCCGGCTCCCCAGCTGACGGCGGCGGTGAACAGGATTTCGCGGCGCGACTTGGGAATCAGCCAAAGGGTAAAGGCGTCGAAGAACCAGCGCTGAGGCATGATCGCCGCCAGCAGCAGAAGCCAGGCGTCTCTTTCGCGGTAACGCAAAAGAGCGAAAAGAAGCAGCGCGCCGGGGAAGACCAGCGCGGGAATGAAATAGTCGTAGTGTTTCGCCTGGGTCAGCCAAAGCCAGGGCCAGCGAGGCATCAGGACAAGACTCAGAAGCCCAGCTGCCAGGCAAGCGAGAACCCCTCGCCGGGTCAGACGGGTCAGGGCAACGGGCAGTCCGACCTGTGGCTTGGCCAGGGCAGCAGGCAGCAGAAGCGGGAAGAACGCGCTGGCGAAAATCAGCGCCGACCATTGCGCCGCGATCAGTCCCGCCCAGTAGGGATAAGCCAGGAAAACCCACAGGCGGTGGTAGCCATTGCGCGTAAGCCCGAAAGCCAGCAAGGCAGAGCTGATGCCGTAGAAGGCTCCTCCGGCAATCTCCGGAGACACCCGGGCAAAGGGCCAGGCGAACAGCACGGCGATCAGCGGATATTGTTCGAGCGGCGTGTCGTAAGGATTCCGCCCCGCCAGCAGGTTCTGCGCCAAACGGATCGCCCATCCGAAATCTGCTGCCCCCTGATGGAAATGCCGCAGCAGATAAGTGCAGAACAGTCCGCTCGCTACGCCGATCGCCACCGAAACCCCGATCCGCAATCGCACCAGAGTCCGCTCCGGGTAAGTTGTAACATGGAGCTGCTCTCTGTTCCGCCGCCGGTTTGCTGACGAATTCCAGACTCGGGCTGGTGCTGGCCTTGCTGCTGGCCGGAAGCATGTGGTTTTACATACAGAAGGTCCTGATTCCCTACCAGGTGGCGGACGCTGCCGCCCACGCCCGCCTGCGAGGAAATCTTTCCGACCTGTATCCGCGCTGGCTGGGGGCGCGCGAGCTTCTGCTGCGCGACCGCGATCCTTACAGTTCGGAAATCACGCGCGAGATCCAGCGCGGATATTATGGGCGCCCGCTGGATCCTCATCTGCCCGGCGATCCCAGCGACCAGCAGGGCTTCGCTTATCCAGTCTATGTCGCCTTTCTTCTCGCGCCCACGATCGCGCTTCCGTTTCCGGCCGTGCAGGAGGGATTCCGCTGGCTGCTGGTGGCCCTGGCGGTTGCCAGCGTCTTTCTGTGGATGCGGGCGTTGACCTGGAGGCCTTCCATCCCGGTGCAGGCGATCCTTGTGATTTTGACCCTGGGCAGTTTCCCGGCCGCGCAGGGCATCAAGCTACAACAGTTGAGCCTGCTGGTGGGCAGCCTGATCGCCGCGAGCGCGGCGGCGGTAGCGGCAGGACGCTTCGCTCTGAGCGGCTTTCTGCTCGCCCTCGCGACCATCAAGCCGCAACTGGCGCTGCCTCTGGCCGGATGGCTCGGGCTGTGGACCCTGGGCGATTGGCGGCTGCGACAACGGTTTCTGTGGGGCTTCGCCATCACCATGGCGGCGCTTCTGGCGGCCTCGGAGTACGTGCTTCCCGGCTGGATGAGTGAGTTCCACCGTGCGGTTGTCGCCTATCGCGTCTACACCGGCGGCGCCGGCTCGCTGCTCGACGTCCTGCTCACGCCGCTCTGGGGGAAGGCTGCGGGCGCGGCTGCCGTGATTGGCATCCTCTGGACCGGTTGGCGCCTGCGGCGCGCGTCCACAGATGCGCTCGCGTTCACCATGATGTCGGCGCTGGTGCTGGCCGTGACCCTGGTGATCGTGCCCAGTTTCGCTCCCTACAATCAGATTCTTCTGCTGCCTGCCGTTTTCCTGCTGGCTCGCTTCTGGAACCCGCTGGGCAGGCGCAACCGCCTGGTCCGCCTCACCCGCAATGTATCCGCGCTGGTGTTTTTCTGGCCCTGGCTGGCTGCAGCCGGGCTCGCGGTCTGTTTTCCATTCGTCGGCGGCAAAGTCTTGCAGCGCGCCTGGGCGGCGCCGCTCTACACCAGCCTCGCTATTCCCCTGGTGGCATTGGGTTTACTGGCTCTCTGTGCGATCAACGAACTGGCTCCCCACGCACAGCCCGAAACCCAGCTCCCCAAGGGCGGCGCGGTCTTGCATTGAGCCGCAAACCCGGGGTAGTCTTCTCCAACGCCTTGGCCGGCCTGGTTTTCGGAGGCAAACATGAATCTTAGAATTGACAAGCGCCTGGTGAACGGGGTGACGGTGATCGCTTGCCATGGCCGCATCATGTTTGGCGAAGAAGCCACCGCGTTGCGCGACAGCCTGAAGGAATCCTTGAAGAATACCCCGCGCATGGTCGTCAATCTGGCGGGGGTGACTTACATCGACAGCGGCGGTTTGGGGACCCTGGTGGGAGTATATTCTTCTGCCCGGAAGGCGGGAGCCGATATCCGGCTGACGGGGTTGGGCCAGCGCCTGCGGGACGTGCTGCAGATTACCAAGCTGGCGACGGTTTTCGCCGCTTACGACAGTGAAGAGGAGGCGATTGCCGCCATCACGCGCGGCGCCGCCTGAACGGAGCCACGCCTGCCATTGTTTTTGCAACCTGAATAGAGCAAGCTAGCGCCACATGGCCTTCCAACCCATCACCGGCCCGATTTCTTCTCCCGGATCCGGGGTCTTTCCCACCCTGGTGTACGTGCAGGGCAACGACCAGCGCACCATCAATCTCGACCACACGCCCTTCACCGTGGGGCGCAAGGTGGACAAGGACCTGGTGATCGCGGATCCTCGCGTTTCCCGCGACCATGCCCTGATCACCTCAGAAGACGGGCAGTTCTGCGTGGTGGACCAGGGCAGCAAGCACGGCACCTTCGTCAACGGCGAACGAGTGCAACGCAAGAAGCTGGAACGCAATGACCGGGTGGAGTTTGGGGTGCGCGACGTGGCTTATGTCATTTTTCATCCCCACCACGCCAGCTCAAACACAGCGCGCGAGTTCCTCAGCCAGATTTCCGGCATACAGATCTCCACCGACGCCACCGACCTGGAAAAGCTGACCCTGTTTCTGGAGGCCGCGCGCAAGCTGAACACCACCGGGGTGCTGGACGAAATCCTGGTGACGTTGCTCGACGCAACCCTCCGGCTGACCCGGGCCGAGCGAGGCTACGTGTTTCTGCGCGACGAGGAGGGCAACCTGCGGCTGGCGGCGGGGAGCAACTCCAAAGGCGAGCTGCTGCTCGACGACACCACCATTTCGCATTCCATTCTGGACGAGGCGCTCAAGTCGAACTCGGAATTCGTGGTCACGGATACGAGCCGGTCCCTTGATCTGGCCGGCCGGCACAGCATTGTGGCCTATGATCTGCGGACGGTGATCTGCATCCCGCTGCGCAAGCCGCAGGTACAAGCCTCGCGCGACGTCCCCGCTCCCGCGGAGGGAGGCAATGAGGTCATGGGGGCGCTGTACGTGGATTCGCGCTTCGCTTCGCGCGACATCTCCAGCGTGAGCAATGACATCTTGCGCGCCATCGCCACCGAAGCTGCGTCGCTGATCGAAAATGCCCGCCTGGTGCAGGCCGAGGAAGCCGCCCGCCGCTACCAGCAGGAACTCTCCATTGCCGCCTCCATCCAGCAGCGGCTGATGGCGGTGACCATCCCCGAGGTGCCCTTTGCCCGGCTGAAAGGGCGTAACCTCTCCTGTAAGGAGATTGGCGGAGATTTCTTTGATGCCGTCAATACCGACGAGGGCCTGGCCGTGGTCCTGGCGGATGTCAGCGGCAAAGGAGTTTCGGCCGCCCTGCTGGCCTCCACCCTGCAGGGAATGATCTATTCGCAGCTGGCCGCGGGTATGCCGCTGAAAGAAATCGTGGCCGCCGCCAACCGCTTCTTTACCCACAAGCACATTGGAGAAAAGTACGCCACCCTGATCATTGCCCGGGTGCGGCGCGACGGGGAACTGGAATACGTCAACTGCGGCCACGTGCCCCCGCTGCTGGTGTGCAATCAGGAAGTCATCCGCCCGCCGCACGGCAATCTTCCCGTGGGTCTGCTGGCGGACGCGACTTACGAGAGCGACCACGTCAGCCTGCATGCGGGGGATCGCCTCATTCTGGTAACTGACGGCGTGACCGAGGCAGAAAACGCGCGCGGCGACTTCTTCGAAGATTCACGTCTGGAAGCGGTGGCTGCCAAGAGCACCACGCTGGAGGACATCTTTGCCGCGGTGGCCAACTTTTGCGGTGGCACACCCTTGAGCGACGATTGCACCGTGGTGGAGCTGGTGTATTCCGGGTAAGCGTCGACTTCCCGGCTTTCGTGTTCGGTGGGGACAGTTAACTCGTGAATTCCGCAAGACTCTCGTCCCTCAGCCTGGCGGCAGGCATCTTTTTGGCTGCCCTCGCTGCCACCGTCGCCCTCGGCCAGAGCCTCGATTCCCAGTTCGGGGCGGTTGAAGGCTATATCAAGAGCGAAATGGACCGGCAGCACATTCCGGGCCTGGCCCTTCTGGTGGCGCGGAGTGGAAAAACGGTGCGCGCCCAGGGCTTTGGCTTTTCTAACCTGGAGCATCGGGTCACCGTCAGGCCGGAAACCGTCTTCCAGTCAGGTTCCGTGGGCAAGCAATTCACCGCCACTGCCGTGATGATGCTGGTCGAGGAAGGGAAGATCAACCTCGACGACTCGATCGCGAAGTACTTTCCGGAAGCGCCCGAAAGCTGGAAGGCGGTGACGGTGCGCCATCTTCTGAGCCACACCGGAGGGTTCACCGACTATCCCAAGAATTTCGACTTTCGCCGGGACCTTAGCGAAGACGAAATGGTCAGGATGGTCGCAGCCATTCCGCTGGCCTTCCCGCCGGGCGCCAAATACAGTTACAGCAATCTCGGTTATCTGACGCTGGGCGTCCTGATCCACCGGGTCACGGGCAAATTTTACGGCGACCTGCTGGAAGAGCGCATTTTCCAGCCGCTGGGCATGGAGACTGCGCGCATCATGAGCGAGGCCGACATCGTGCCTAATCGCGCTGCCGGGTATCGCCTGGTGAAAGGGCAATGGAAAAACCAGGAGTGGGTGGCGCCCAGCCTCAACACCACCGCCGACGGCAGCCTGTATTTCTCCATCCTCGATTTGGCCAGGTGGGACGCCGCGCTGTACACAGAGAAATTGCTGAAGCGATCCAGCCTGGACCAGATGTGGACGGTCGCGAAGCTGAATGATGGTGCGCCCAACCCCGGCAAATACGGCTTTGGCTGGAAAATCTCGGAGGCTCACGGCCACCGGGTCATCGGACACACGGGTTCCTGGCAGGGCTTCGAGGCGCAAATTACACGCTTTGTGGATGACAAGCTTACGGTCGTCGTGCTGACTAACCTCGCAGGCGCCGATCCCGAGAAGATTGCAAATCATGTGGCTCAGATGTACCTGTCCCAGGCTGATCTCAGTCGCATGCGGGAGCCATGAAGCCGGCGTCCACGCCGGCAACCGGCAACGCATTTTTCTCCTGAATCCGGCGTCACTCAGGTATATTCTTCCCGCCATGAGCTTCAACTTCTTCGACTGGTCGGCGATTGTCGCCTATCTCGGCATCACCTTGATGCTGGGGCTGTATTTCCGCTCGCGTTCGGGCAAGAGCGTGGACGACTACTTCGTCTCCGGGCGAAACGTCTCCTGGTGGCTGGCCGGCACATCGATGGTGGCCACGACTTTCGCCGCTGACACGCCGCTGGTCGTGACCGGGTTGGTGTACACGCAGGGGATCGCAGGGAACTGGCTGTGGTGGGCCTTTCTCCCCAGCGGCATGATGACCGTGTTCCTGTTTGCCCGCCTGTGGCGGCGCTCCGGCCTGCTGACCGACGTCCAATTCGCCGAGATGCGCTATTCCGGAAAGCCGGCGGCGTTTCTGCGCGGCTTCCGTGCCATCTACCTGGGACTGCTGATGAATTGCCTGATCCTGGGCTGGGTGACCAAGGCCATGACCAGCATCGTCTCCATCACGCTCCGGCTCAGCGAGGGCAAGGCGCTGGCCGTCTGCGTCCTGTTTCTGATTCCGTTTACCGGCCTGTACGTGGCTCTGGGCGGCCTGTGGGGAGTGCTCTGGACCGACCTGTTCCAGTTCGCCCTGAAGATGACGATTGTGATCGGAGTGGCCTGGTATGCCGTCTCCGCCGCGGGCGGGATGAGCGCCCTGCTGGCGCGTCTCGGGGAAATGCGCGCATCCGCCGGGCCGGCCGCCGGTGATGCCACCGCATTCTTTCCAGATTTGTCGCGTCCGCTGACGCAGGAGGCGGTCTGGGTCCTGCCGGTGCTTGCCTTTCTGGTGAATATCGGGGTGCAGTGGTGGGCGTTCTGGTATCCGGGGGCGGAGCCGGGGGGCGGCGGTTACATCGCGCAGCGTATCTTCAGCGCCAAGGACGAACGCAACGGTTTGCTGTCGGTGCTGTGGTTCAATGTGGCGCACTATGCGCTGCGTCCGTGGCCATGGATTCTTACCGCCATGGCAGCCATCGTCCTGTATCCCGGCCTGCAGCATCCGGAAACTGGATACATGCTGGTGGTGAGCCAGCACGTACCCCAGGCCCTGCGCGGGGTCGTGGTGGCGGGATTCATGGCGGCGTTCATGTCCACCATCGCCACGCAATTGAACTGGGGCGCTTCCTACCTTGTGTCCGACTTCTACCGCCGCTTTGTGAAGCGCGAAGCCGACGAAAAGCACTACGTCCTGGCCTCCCGCCTGGTGACCGTCCTGCTGGTAATCGCTTCCGCCCTGGTGGCAGCGCTGCTGCAATCGGTCGGCGAGGGCTGGAAGATCGTTCTGGAAACCGGGGCAGGCACTGGAGCGGTGTACCTGCTGCGCTGGTACTGGTGGCGGATCAACGCCTGGAGCGAAATCTCCGCCATGACCGCAGCCCTGGTCATGAGCCTGGGCCTGCGTTTTACCACGTTTCATCCTGGCGGCTCGGCAGTGGATACCGCCATGCGCGCCCTTGTGGTCACCGGTGTCACTACGTTGGTGTGGGTGACGGTGACTTTCATCACCCAGCCGGAGCCACAGGATATTCTGCTCAAGTTTTACCGCCATGTTCGACCGCAAATCACCGGCTGGAAGCCAATTGCAAAGCTCGCGCCGGAGGTGTTCCCGACCCGCGACTTGGGCCGTAACCTGTTTTCCTGGATCCTCGGCTGCCTCATGGTGTACCTGACGCTGTTCGGCTTGGGACGCGTGTTACTGGGGCCCTTCTGGATCGGAGTTGTGCTGCTGGCGGCCTCTGCCATCAGCGCCGGTGCGCTCTACTCAAACATTTCGCGCAGCGACTGGAACGGGGGAGAGCGGTTGGCCGTCGAGTCGGTCTCGCCCGCTCGCCTGCATTGAGGATCCTTGGCGACCTCTGCGTGCTCGGCGGTTAGCACTCCAAATCAAGGGCTGGAACCGCCAGGAACGCGAAGGGCGCGAAGACAATTAAGACGCTTCCGGAGAGCTTACTTCACCCGCACGCTGTAGTCCGTGCCTTCCCATCTGCCGTCCTTGGACCACTGAAAAGTAAAGGTGATTTCTCGCCCGGCGCCCAGCTTTTCGCTGGGAAGGTCAACCATGTAAACGCCCAATGGGTCGCTGGTTGCGGTGTCCTGGGTGCTCTGCCAGCCATCGAAACTCCAGTGCACCAGTGCGGGCTCGGGCAACACCAGGCGCAGTTTCTTTCCCTGCAGCATCGTGCGGCACTTGTTGTTGAAGCGCCACTCGCAGTGCGCAGAGGCCTGCTTTTCCAGTTGGTAGCGCTGCACGGTCTGAGGCGGCTGATCAAACAGCTTGTTGTCCCGAAGGGAGCGCCGAAGCTTGATGTATTCCGAATGCGCCCACACCAGGGGACAAGCCGAACCAGACGGCTTTCCCCGGAACAGTTCGAGCTGGGGAATGTCGTCCGTGTCCCAAACCTGCTCTGGAATCAGCCGTCCGGCGCCCGCGGTTGCCCCCTCCAGCACGCGCAGCAGATCTTCGGCCGCCTGGGGCCGTCCTGCGGCCAGTTCATAGTGCGCGCGCTCACCTGCCAGCAGCGGCCAGGCCCGCCCGATACCCGTGCCGTCGAAAGCCGACCCGTCTTCGTGCTCGCCGTACCCATCGCCGTTGTACCGGTACCAGCAGGGACCCTGGGGCAGGTTCACCCGGAGCAGGGCATCGATGACCTTGATGGTGTCCAGAATGCGCGGGTCGTCGGGCGCGCGCAGCCCGAACCGCACCAGGGCGAGACAATCCGGGCTGATCAGGTGGACTGCCCGCTCCGCGCTCTGGCCCGGCGGACGGTTCTTGATGGGGACAAAACCGTCGAGCGGGGAAGCGGCGCAGTCTACATCCGGGGGCGCGATGCGCACGTAGTAGCCCTTCACGCCTAACTGCCGGGCCAGGTCGCTGTCCTGGGCATAGACCCAGCGCTCGATGCTTTCATTCCAGCAGTCCGCAGTTTCGCGCAGCCGGGCGGCAATCGCCGCCTGCTCAACCTCGTCTGCAAAATCCGCCGCGGCCAGCAGGCCCGAGATTTCGACCGCCAGGGTGAAGGGGGAGTAGCCTGAATCCTCCTCCCAGCGGTCCTGCTGGGTCACCGGGCCATTACGCAGGATGAAGCCGGCGGCGCGACTGACCATCGACCACCAGCGCCGCACATCCCCCAGGGCGAAGCGCGATTGCCGCCGCAGCATATCCGCCAACAGTATGGGAAAGGCGGTTTCGTCCATCTGCATGCCGCCCCAGTAAGGGCGTCCATCCAGCCAAAGGTTCTGCGCCCAATGCCCGTCCGCTTCCTGGGTGGCTTCCAGATAGCGCAGAACGCGCAATGCATCGGGCTCGGCGCCGGCGGCGAGAAAACCGAAGGCGGTTTCCACCAGGTCGCGCGGCCAGACCAGGTGGTATCCGCCCAGATCCTCATCCCCCTTGTTGAAGCCCCAGGGGATCGACAGACTGGCGATGACCCCACCCAGAAAGTTCTTCGACTCGTGGCTGCGCAGCACCGCCACGCTGGTGCGGTAGAGATCCTTATCCCGAGGCGGATCGTCCAGTTTCAACAGGCCTTCCTGCCAATTCTTCCAGTGCCAGACATAGTGGTTCCGCAATTCCTCGTATGGCTCCAACAGGCTGGAACGCGCCTGCTGCCCCGCCTCCGACCATAGGTCGCCAAAACCGAGGGCCAGGACGAACTCACCGCCGCAGGCCGCCAGGTCGACCTCTCCCGTGAGCGCGACATTTCCATTTTCCGCGCGGGAGTAATTCCAGGTCATTTGAAAGTGCTGGGAAAGGTCCTGCCAGCCGTCGGAGAAGCCCGCAAAGCCCACCGCCATGGCTCGCCACGGCGCCGAGCAGGCGAAGGCCAGGGCGGAGTCGCCATGCTCGGCGAACAGCATTGGGGCGCCTTTGTAGTCGCCGGTCCAGGCGGTGTTTCCCATGCCGCAGTTCTCCAGGTGCGGCGCCAGCAAGGCGTAGAGACGATAGTCGCGCAGGCTGCCCTGCAGCGCCACAAAACGGATGTTCTGCAAAACAACGTTGCGGTAAGGGTCGGAAAATATCTCCTTCTCGATGCGGTAGCGGCCCTGAAGCTCAGTGTTGGTAAGCTCGTAAACCGGAACCCCGGGCT
Organism: uncultured Acidobacteriaceae bacterium; assembly: GCA_964408515.1. Taxonomy (GTDB): domain Bacteria; phylum Acidobacteriota; class Terriglobia; order Terriglobales; family Acidobacteriaceae; genus CAYOZX01. The sequence goes on from CAYOZX010000006.1 coordinate 17,664, forward strand.
CGAGGGGCTGGTTTTCGAAGCGGCAGTGCCGCTTCTCCTCCGAGAAGTAGGCGGAACCGTCGGTGACCATCAGTCCCAGGTCGCGCGTGCACGCCTGGTCGACGCGCGGAAAGTAAACTTCATTGAGGATTCCGTGACTGATGGTGAACCACACCCGGCTGTGCAGATTAAGGGCGGTGCCGATTCCGGTCTTGGCGCTGGAGGTCCAGCGGGGAGCAATTCCCGGCCAGCCCGGCGCATAACGTTCGCTCTGGCTCAATCCTGCGTCCTCGTGAGTGGCTCTCTTGGCGCCGGCCGCAAAAGGGGCTTGCGGCGCCGGCCCTGGAACTGCATCTTACGGGGAAAGATTCTACCAAGTGAAGGAGGTTGCATTCGGAATCTGCTTCAGCGGGTGTTAAAGTGCCGAGGGTTACGGGACGCCTCGGGCCGCAGATCTATGGAAGTAAAGGCGACCGGAAGGAAAAGCGATGACTCGAATGAGACTACGCGTGACGTGGCTGGCGGTGGCCTTGTCGCCGGCAATGCTGTGCGCTCAGGCGCCCCCCACGACGCGCCAGATCGACCCGCAGAAGTCCGTGATCACAGTGCGCGTCTTCAAGGGGGGCCTGTTTGCCGCCTTTGGGCACGAGCACGACATTCAGGCTCCTGTTCAGAAGGGGGCGTTCAGCGAAGCAGCGCGTACCGTCGAGTTGACCGTGGACGCGCGCAGTATGAGAGTGCTGGACCGGGACGTCTCCGCGAAGGATCGCGCCGAGATACAAGAAACGATGCTGGGGCCTAAAGTACTCGACAGCGCTCGGTTCCCGGAAATACGCTTCCGCTCGACCGCCGTGGAGAGCACAGGGAGCGGCCACTGGATCGTGAATGGCGAACTGACCCTGCATGGCCAGACAAGGCCGGTAACGGCGGAGGTGCAGGGCCGCAGCGGGGGAGGGTACCAGGGCTCCGCGGAGTTGAAACAAAAGGACTTCGGCATAACTCCTGTCACGGTGGGAGGGGGCGCGGTCAAAGTCAAGAATGAATTGCGAGTGGAGTTCGAAATATTCGTCCAACCGTGAGCGCGCCGTCTGGGTATCCTCGGTCTTTGGTCTTTTGCGTTCATCGATTGCGGGTAACCCTGCACCAGGATTCGGCGTCCAACTCTATAGGAAATCCCAGGTTAGGACGTTTTCAACGGGGCGTATAATCGGGCTAATGGTCCTCCGCGCGGGGACGGAGCAAGGGAGTCCAATATGAAGTTACGGCTCTTGGCAGTAACGGCTGTGCTGCTGATTTTCACCTATATGGCGCCTGCCGGATTGGCGCAGGCTTCGGGGAAAGATTCGGGCGCCTCAGACGACGCGTCACCCGCCTCATCCCAGGCCGCCACCGTGGATCCCGCGGACCCCGACAAAGTGAAGCACGAGGGCGGCAAGAACGACGTGGAGGCGGTCGGCAACCGCAACGTCGGCTGCAAGACCGGGCTGGGCAACTGGTACGGCGTGGAAAAGCAAATTGCCATGGGCAAGCAGTATGCCCAGCAGGTGGAATCTACGGTCAAGCTGATCCAGGATCCGGTGGTGACGGAGTACGTAAACCGCGTGGGTCAGAACCTGGTGCGTAACTCAGACGCCCAGGTGCCCTTCACCATCAAGGTGATTGACTCCGACGACATCAACGCCTTCGCCCTGCCGGGCGGATTTTTCTACGTGAATTCCGGACTGATTCTGGCGGCCGACGAAGAAGCCGAGCTGGCGGGCGTCATGGCGCACGAAATCGCGCACGTAGCGGCCTGCCACGCAGCGCGGGAAAACACTCGCGGAACCCTGATGAACATGGCGTCGATCCCGCTGATCTTCGTCGGCGGCGCGGTAGGCTACGCCGGTTACCAGGCTGCGGGTCTGGCGCTCCCCATTACCTTCCTGCACTTCTCGCGCGGCTTCGAAGCCGAGGCCGACTACCTGGGGCTGCAGTATATGTACAAGTCAGGGTACGATCCCCAGGCGTTTATCAGTTTCTTCGAAAAAGTGCAGGCGCAGGAGAAGAAGCGGCCGGGAACTCTGGCCAAGGCGTTCTCCACCCATCCCCAGACTCCGGACCGGATCGAGAAGTCGCAGCAGGAGATCACGCAAATCCTGCCGGCACGGCCGCAGTACGTGGTTTCCACCTCGGAGTTCGACGACGTGAAATCGCGGCTGGCGGCGATCGAGAACCGGCACAAGATCATGGACCGGCACGAGGACAAGAACAAGCCCACCTTGCGGCGCACATCGACGACCGACAAGAACGGCCAGGACGACAAGGGCAGCAGCGACGACGATCGTCCGACGCTGAAGCGGCGCGACGACAGCAACTAGCGGCTGCTTACGACTGTCGATAACCGGCGGCGCCTGCCGCCGGTTTTGTTTTGCTGAGAGTTTAGGCCTGCCTAGGGACGCCTAGCGGCCCGGCAGCGCGAAGAGTCCCTTTGTGCGCTTTCCGGTAAGAAGCTTTCTGAGATGCAAACCTGTAGATCCCGGGGCGAAATAGTTTAAGCGGCTTCTTTTGGGGCGAGGGAGCGGATGTAGTGATTTCTCTCTGCCGGCGAGGCAATGACCCTCATCTCCTGCCAGTCGTAGGGAAATTCACGGCCGCAATCGAGACACGCCACGTAAGTGCCGGTCAGCGACGCGGCTGAATTCCGGCGTGAGCCCGCCCGTACCGTGATGGGAAAGCTGTAGCGCGAGTGCCTGCAGCCGAACAAACTCTCCAGCAATTTCATGGGCCCGTTCTCCTTACCCGACGCCCGCGCGCAACTATCAGATCAGTTGCTTAGATTCAAGCGCGCGGGAAAAGGTTCGCAGGGCAATGCGGCCGGGCGAAGAACGCCAACCGGCCGTGCCCGGCCAGATTTGGGGGGACGTGAGCTTTGTGCGGCTAAACTGTCTGGATTCTTCGGGTCACAGCTTACCGGGAGTCGTCAGGCTTCTCGAGGACCGCTTTTTTTCTGAGCCTGGCACTTGGCTACGATGGCGGAGCGGAGGCGGTTGCGGAGGTCGTCGGGCAGTTCGTAGAGCTGGGAGTCGCGGTAGATCTCGATGGTTTTCTTGGTGGTGTCGCAGACCACGTAGCAGTTGTGGCACCAAGCCAGATGATCTTCCAATTCCGTCTTGGTGCGGTCGTCCAAGACGCCGTCCAGATAGTTGGTAAGCTCCTGCAGAAATTCAGAGCATTTCACTGTTTGCCATCTCCGCTCTCACGCTTCTGGAAGTAGCGGCTGAGCCGCTCCCGCAACTGCAACCGGGCCCGCAGCAGCCGCGACTTGACCGCTGGAACACTCAGCTCCAGCGCGTCTGCGGTCTCTTCGGTGGAAAGACCCTCGACGTCGCGCAAGACAAACACAGTGCGAAAACTGGCGGGCAGACCCTGAACCGTCTTGGTCAGGATGTCCCGCAACTCCGCCTGACTGTACTGCTGCTCCGGATTCGGACTCCAGTCCGCGACTTCACGCGGCAGAGAGTCGTCCTCCGTCTTAACTTCTTCGTCTAGCGATATCATGCGCTCCGGCCGGCGGCGCCGCAACTTCATTAGCGCTTCGTTGACCGCGATGCGCACCAGCCAGGTGTAAAACTTGGACTGGCCCTGAAACTGGCTCAGATTTCCGTAGGCTTTGAGGAAGGCATCCTGCACCACATCCTCGGCGTCCTCCCGATTCTGGGTGATGTGCTGCGCGATGCGAAACACGTTCCGGTCATAGCGCCGGACGAGCTCCTCAAATGCCGAAACGTCGCCGCCCTTGGCGGCCTGAACCAGCCCCAGCTCATCGCTGACCGGTTCACTGACTTTTGGTTGGATGGCCGTCATCTTTTGTCCGATGCAACAAATTTCAACGCCCTTGCCAGCCGTGGAAATGTTATTTTACTTGGTAACCCGCGTCTCCGCGTAAGTGTTTGGACGTATCTCCGGCAGGGCCGTTTGCGCTAAATTCCAAAGAGCATTGAATCCGCGGTAGAACACGTCCTTAGGTGACGGGATCAGACCGGCAAGTAGCCATATAATCAGGGTTTAGCCAGGATGAAGGGAAAAAAGGGCGGATCCAGCAGCCGTAGCGCTGAGCTAAACATGGGCGAAGGAACGGGTGTGGAGCAAATCGTCGAGAAGGCAGTGTCGCAGGTTCTGGAAAACCAAGTCCCGCGAATACGCGAGGAGCTGGTACGGCGGGTGCTGGAGGATCTGCCCGAGCCGTCGTCGGCGGGGACGGGCGGAGGCGGCGACAGCGGCGCCGAGCATCTGCTCAAGGCAGTCACAGCCATTCAGGCGGGCGGAACACAGAAAGAGATTCTGCGCGTCCTGCTGGACAACACCGTCCGCTACAGCGGACGCGGCGCCCTGTTTGTGGTCAAAGCAGGGGCAGCCACCGGCTGGCAGGGGAGAGGCTTCCACCGCGACGACATCGACCCGATCAAGGATTTCAGCCTCAAGGTGAGCGCAGGAGCGCCGGAGCAGGCGTTGCGTTCGCGTCTGCCTTTCAGCGGTAGTGCAGGCGACATTGATGCTGAGTTCGTCTCCCAATTCGGCGCGCCGGGAGATAACCGGCTGCTGGTGCTCCCTCTGGTCCTCAAGGAAAAAGTTGCGGCCCTGATCTACGCCGATGGCGGCACAGAAACAGGCGGAAAGCTGGATTGCGCCGCCCTTGAACTTCTGGTCCGCGCCACCAGCGCGTGGCTGGAAGTGGTGTCCCTGCGCAAGCAGGCCCTGAAGGAAGAAGCTGCCGAAGGGGGGGCGGAGAAGGCTGAGCGCGCGGAAAGGTCGGAGATGACCGCGCCGAAGGCGGCCGCGGTTTCATCTCACCCTGATCCCTTTGCGGCGCATGCTCCGCGGCACATGGCCGCCGCCGCAAGTGCCGCCGCCTCAACCGTGAACGACGCCCAGGGTGCGGCGGCCGCGGTCGCGCCCGAACCCCTCGTCACCGCTCCTGCCGCGGAAGCCGCTGACCCTGCGTCCGACACCTTTGCGGGCCTGCCCCCTGAGGACGTCGAGATTCATCGCAAGGCGCAGCGTTTTGCCCGTCTGCTGGTGGATGAGATCAAGTTATACAATCAGGCAAAGGTGGCCGATGGGCGGAAGAACAAGGATATTTACGACCGGCTGAAGGAAGACATCGAGAAGAGCCGGGCTACTTACCAGAAACGCTACGGCAGCACCGCAGCAGCCAGCGCTGACTATTTCAGCCAGGAATTGGTACGTAGCCTGGCCGAAGACGACAGCTCAATCATGGGCGCCAACTTTCGGCGGAATTGACCACGGTGGTTCTCCACAGGCGATCTTGCTTCATTGCCATGCTCATGCTTGGGACCGTCCTGTGCGCAACCATGCCGGGTTTGCTGCCTCGCCCGGCAGCGCAGTCGTCAGCCCGTAGAAGCCAGGCGAGCAGGAAGCCGCGTAACCGTGCTCCTGCAAGGAAACACAGGCGTTCCTCGCCGCGGCTGCAGCGCATGCATCAGGCCTTTGTGGCCTCGGCGACCTTGAAGCCAATGGCGAAGCAGCTTCTGCAGGACCGTACGCCCGCGGCCTATGAGGGTGTGGAGGCATATGCCCGCCGGCATGCCGGGGAGGACGCCGGAGCGCTGGCATGGCTGGTGGTCGGATACGCACACGTTCTTGATCGTGACTATGCCAAGGCCATCGATCCTCTCAATCGCGCCAAGACCCAGGCCGGTGATCTGGGTGACTACGTCAGCTTTCACCTCGGCACTGCCTACTTTCAGAGCGGGCGGCCAGCCGAAGCAGCCGCATCCCTGGCGGAATTCGACAAGGCTTATCCCGACTCGCTTCTGACCCGCGACGCCCACGGCGTCTATGCCAATGCGCTGCTGGCCGAGAGCCGCCCGCAAGAAGCCATCGCGGTGCTGGAAAAGGACCGGCTGCCGACGCGGCCGGACTTTGAATTGATGCTGGGGCGGGCGCATGCCGCAGCCGGGCAGCCGGCGAAGGCGGCGGAGATCCTTCGTAACTTGTTCATCACCATGCCGCTCAGTGCGGAAGCGGACCAGGCCGACACCGAGCTCAAGAAGCTGGCGGCCTCAACACGGCTCCCTCCCCTGGGCGTGAACGGGCAGCGCACTCGAGCGGACTTGCTGGCCAAAGGCAGGCGGTTCAGCGAGGCCGCGGATGCCTATCGCGAACTGGTGAACGTAGTGGGGCCGGGGGATCGAGCCCAGGTCCAGATCGCGCTGGCGGTGACTCTCCGCCGCTCGGCACAGGAGAAAGAGGCGAAAAAGGTGCTGGAGAGCATGGCCAGCCCCACGCCCGAGATCAACGCCGAGCGCCTCTTCAACCTGGCCGAAGTGGCGCGGGCTATGGACGACCAGGACGGATTTCTGAAAAATGTTGCCGAGCTGCGCCAGGCAGCGCCGACCAGCCTGTGGCTGCAGCAGGCGCTGCTCTCCGTGGGCAATTTCTACCTGCTCAAGCCCGACTATGACCGGGCCATCGACGCGTACCGCGAGCTCCAGCAACGTTTTCCGAATGCCGGCCGGGCCGCCTACGCTCACTGGAAGGTGGCCTGGCTCAGCCTGCGGCAGGGACGGAATGCAGAAGCGAAGGCGGGGTTTGAGCGTCAGATCGCGCTCTATCCGGCATCTGCCGAGATTCCGGCCGCGCTCTACTGGCGCGGCCGCCTCGCTGAAGAAGACAACGATCCCGCCATGGCACGGGCCTGCTATCAGAAACTGTCGGAGCGCTTCCGCAACTTTTACTACGGAGACCTGGCGCGGAAGCGGCTGCGGGAGCTTAAGGTCTCGGAGGCAGATCCACCTGCCCACTACGCCCTGCTGGACCGCGTTCCGCCGATCGAGTCTGTAGCCAATGTCACCGCGGGTTCGGCACCGACAGATAATCTGCGCTATCAAAAGGCTCAGCTTCTGGAGAACGGGGCGCTGGTGGAGTTCGCGGTGCGTGAAGTACAGGCCGCTGCCGCGGAGGACCAGGGCAACTGGGTGACTTCCGAGTCGGCGCGCCTTTATCAGGACGCGGGCCGCTACGACGCCGCGATCGAGGTGTTCAAGCGGGCGGTGCCCAACTATCTCGCCCTCGACCTGCCCGCCCTGCCCAGGCCCTACTGGGAGGCGCTGTTTCCCAAGCCGTTCTGGTCCGACCTGAGCAAGTTCTCGTCGCAAAATGCGCTTGATCCCTACCTGGTTGCGTCCCTGATCCGCCAGGAATCGGAATTCAACCCCAGCGCCACATCGAAGAAGAATGCTCTGGGCCTGATGCAGCTCCTGCCGCTGACGGGAAGAAACGTCGCCCGGGAAGAGAAAGTGAGCCGCTTCGCGCCCTCTCTCCTTTTCACTCCCGCTCTGAATTTGCAGCTGGGGACCCGCTACTTCCGTGAAATGGTGGACAAATTCGGCGGCTTCGAATATGCGCTCGCGGCCTACAACGCGGGCTCCAACCGGGTGGATGACTGGCTGGCCCTGGGGAAGTATCGCGATCCGCAGGAGTTCGTGGAATCGATTCCCTTCAGCGAGACCCGGGAGTACGTGCAGGCCATCCTGCGCAACGCGAACGTGTACCGCCAGCTGTATGGCGCGCCGTAAAGCGTTCTCCCAGCGCCCGGCCCATGCGGTGGCTTTTCACACTTTTTTACACTCAATTTACTCTTCCACAGCCTTGCCCGGCGTAGCATGACTTAGTCAGAGTCATTCTGATTCTGCTCATTGCAGTTATCTCTTTGAAGGAGGAAAAAGCATGCCAGCCGCAGTACGTCCAATTCCTGAAGGTTTCCATACCGCAACCCCGACCCTGGTGGTGCGCAATGCTGCCGCAGCGCTGGAGTTCTACGAGAAGGCGCTGGGCGCGGAGGAGATCATGCGCATGCCCAGCCCGGACGGAAAGATTCTGCATTCCGAGATCCGGATTGGGGATTCGATCATTTTCGTGTCTGATGAAATCCCCAACATGGGCGGAAAGTCGCCGCAGAGCCTGGGAGGATACAGCGGTGCGATCTACCTCTATGTTCCCGACGTGGACAAGACGTTCCAGCAGGCGGTGCAGGCGGGAGGCAAGGCCAACGGTCCGGTGACCAACATGTTCTGGGGAGACCGCTGCGGACATTTCACCGACCCCTTCGGCCATTCCTGGACTGTAACCACCCACGTCGAGGATGTGTCCGAAACCGAGATGGAGAAGCGGGCGCAGGATTTCTACGCGCAGATGGCGCAAAAGAAGTCGGCGTAGCCCACTCGCTTGACCCCTAACCCGGCAGGAGCGCCGGGAAGCCGCAAGGACGCGGAGGAAGTCTGGCAGCAGGTCACTTTCTTCGCGCCCCTTGCGGCATTTCTCCGCCAGCTTTGAGTCAGCTTTTTGAGGGTAAGGATTTTTCCCGCGCGGGCGCCTTCGAAAAGAGGATCTCCAGAATCAGCAGACCCGCGCCCACCACGATGGCGCTGTCCGCGACATTGAATGCCGGCCATTGATACTGTCCGACATAGAACAGAAGAAAGTCCACGACTTTGCCGCTGAGCAGCCGGTCCCACAGGTTGCCCAGGGCCCCGCCGAGTATGAGGGCCAAGCCAATCCCGGTTGTCCTCATGGCGTGACTGTTGCGCCACAGCAGCACGAGGACAATCGCCAGGGCCACGATGGAGAACAGGACGAGGACGGCAATCTTCCATTCTGAGGGAGAGTCCGCGAACAAGCCAAAGGCGGCGCCGCGGTTCTCCACATGGGTGAGACGAAAGAACCCGGGGATCACCGGGATCGTATCGTGCAACTGAATCTCACGTGCCACAAGCCATTTCGCCTCCCGGTCGAAGAACAGGACCAGGGCGGCGATCAGAAAATGGAAACCGCGTGCGGCGCGAGTCGTCATGCGACGTCCGATTTCTGGATCACAGGCAGTCTCGCCCGCACCAGGGGGAGAAGATATCTCCTTGGGCGCCGGAAGACTCATCCCCCCAGCTCCTTCAACACCGCGCTGCAGCGCTCGCACACGGTGGGATACACGCTGTTCTCACCCACGTGAACGGAATAGTTCCAGCAACGCTCGCACTTCTTCCCGTCCGCTTTGGCGACCTGGACCGTCACCGCCGCCGTGCCGTTCCCTGAGGACTGCTGCCGCACTGTGGCCGAGGAAACAATGAACAGGTAGCGCAACTGGTCCTGATAGTGTTTGAGCACGGAATACACCGGCTCTGCCGCCGCGATCGCAACCTGGGCCTCCAGGTTGGCCCCACCGATCAATTGGCTCCGGCGGGCATCTTCCAGAGCCTTCAAAACCTCGCTGCGGACGCCCAGCAGGATCTTCCAGTCCTCTCTCTGCTTTGCGTCTTCAACCGGGACTGAGGCGCCCAGAATGTCAGATGCCGCGGGAAACTTTGCGAGATGCACGCTGGCGGGGCGGACTGTGACCGCCGGCAAATAGCCCCACACTTCCTCGCAGGTAAAGCTCATGATGGGTGCAAGCAGACGCACCAGGGCTTCGCCGATGCGCCAGATCACGGTCTGCGCGGAGCGCCGGCCGCGGGAGTTGGGCGCGAACGTGTACAGACGGTCTTTGAGCACGTCAAAGTAGAAGGCGCTCAGATCGACCACGCAGAAATCGCTGATGCGGTGATAGATCTTGTGGAAAGCGAACTCGTCGTACCAGCGCGTGACCTCCGCAGACATCTCCGTCGTCTGGCGAAGCATGTACTGGTCGAGAGCTTCCATGCTGGTGAACGGGACCGCGTGTTTCTGCGGATCGAAGGCGTCGAGATTGCCAAGCACGAAGCGGAACGTGTTGCGCACCTTGCGGTAGCTATCGGCCACGCGCTGCATCAGTTGTTGGGAGCCGACTACGTCCTCGCGAAAATCCACGGAGGCCGCCCAGAGACGCACGATCTCGCCGCCGAGCCGGTCGGAAATATCCACGGGATCAACGTCGTTGCCGCGCGACTTGGACATGGCCTGTCCCTTTTCGTCGAGCGTCCAGCCGGGCGTCACCACGCCATGGTAAGGCGGACTACCCTGGGTCCCCATCGCGCACAGCAGGGAAGACTGAAACCAGCCGCGGTACTGATCTCCGCCTTCGAGATACAGGTCCGACGGCCAGGGATATTCCGGCTCCGCCGCGCGCAGCGCCAGGTAGCTGGTACCGGACTCCAGCCACACGTCAAAGATGTCGGTCTCCCGCTCGAAGGATGTTCCCGAACAGTGCGGGCATTTCGTTCCGGCGGGCAGGATCGAATTGGCCTCATCCGTGTACCAGGCGTCAGCGCCCGAGCGCGCAAAAAGCTCCACAACCGCGCGGTTAACGGCAGGATCATTCAGCGGCTTGCCGCAGCTCGTGCAGAGGAAGACGGCGATGGGCACGCCCCACACGCGCTGCCGCGAGATGCACCAGTCCGGGCGAGTGGCGATCATGTTGCGCATACGTTCCTGGCCCCAGGCCGGGTCCCACCTGACCTTCTCGATGTCGTCGAGCGTGCGGCTGCGCAGGGTGCCTCCGCCAGGCATGCCGGCTTCCATCGAGATGAACCACTGCTCGGTGGCCCGGAAGATGATGGGATTGTGGCAGCGCCAGCAGTGCGGATAAGAATGCTCCAGCTTTTCCGAGTGCAACAACGCCCCGCGCTTGCGCAGCAGCTCGATGATGGGCGTGTTGGCGTCCCACACCCTCAGACCGTCGTATTCGGGAAGGCCGTTGCGCAGAATGCCCTTCTCGTCCACATTACTGGTGGCGTCGAGGCCGTATTTCACGCCGGTGGCGAAGTCCTCGGCGCCGTGCGAGGGCGCGGTGTGGACCACGCCCGTTCCGGTGTCCATGGTGACGTAGTCGGCGATCACGCCGAGCACTCTGCGGTCCAGAAAAGGGTGTTGAAAGTTCAGCCGCTCGAGGCGCCGGCCGGGGAAGCGCGCCCAAACCATAGTCCGAGTATGACCCTCTGGAGTTCGTCCAATTCCAGTCTTTTCTGCCACGAGGAACTGCAACTTGGAGGCGACGACATAGACTTCGTTCGCGGCGCTTCCCTCGACAGCGACGTATTCTTCGTCCGGGTGGAACGCCACCGCCATTGATGCCGGCAGCGTCCACGGAGTTGTGGTCCAGATGACGGTGGACACTTTCTTCCCCGCGAGAGCGGGGTCAACCTTGGCCGCATCGTCGAGCAGGGCGTACTTGACCCAGACGGTAGGGCTGACTTCGTTTTCGTATTCGACTTCGGCCTCGGCCAGCGCGGTTTCGTCGTGCATGCACCAGTAGACGGCGCGCAGGCCCTTGTATACGAAGCCGTTCTCGTAAAAAGCGAAGAATGTCTTGAGTACCACCGACTCATACTGCGGAGTCATGGTCGCGTAGGGGCGGTCGAAGCGACCGAATACGCCGATCCGCTTGAACTGCTGGCGCTGCAGGTCAAGAAAGTTCTCGGCGAACTTGCGGCACTCGCGGCGCACGTCGAGGGGCCGCATCTGCAGCTTCCTGCCGCCGAGCATCTGGTCGACTTTGATCTCAATGGGCAAGCCGTGACAGTCCCAGCCGGGGACGTAGGGAGCATCAAAGCCGGCCATGGTTTTGGACTTGACCACAAAATCCTTCAGGCTTTTGTTGAGCGCCGTGCCCAGGTGGATGGGTCCGCTGGTATAAGGCGGACCGTCGTGCAACACGTAGACTGGCGCACCTTTACTGGCCTGGCGGATGCGCTCGTAGATGCCCATCTCCTCCCACCGAGCCAGAGCCCTGGGCTCGCTTTTAGGAAGTTCGGCCTTCATCGGAAAGGCGGTCTTGGGCAGGTTGACAGTGGCTTTCAGATCCAGCGGCACGCGGCTCAGGTTCTCCCAAATAGTTGATTTTTTTCATTATAGGGAGCGCCGCAGGCAACGTCTATTGGCGGACAACGCACACGCAAGGTCAGGGCTGAAAGAGCATCGCAAAACACTGTCGAAAGTCGTGCGGAAAAGTGTACAATTTTGATACGGTAACCCTAGTCGGGCATCTAATAAGAGGCATTGCGTGGCACGACGACGGGTTGACGTGGTCGTATTTCTGGGTTGAGGACTTGCGAGTCGGGTGTAGAGTTATTCCGGGTCCGGGAAGCAACTTTGGGGCTAATGTGCTCATCAACAAGTACATAGGCCAGTCGTAAAGGGGCGCGCAAGAGAGCCAGAATCGGGCAGAGATGGCATTCGAGAAAACACCTCCCGCCGGGGCCGAACCCGAACTGAATCTGCTGCTGTCGAAATCGAGCCTCGAGCAGCCGCTGTGGAAATCGCTGTTTCAGAACCTGGACGAATTCTTCTTCCCGAAAAAGCAGCCGCCGCTGGTACTGACTTCCAAACCGATTCCGGTCAAGGAAATCTGGGGCTTTTACAATTACAAAAAGAACGGCGCGCTGGGCTCCACCGTGGTGCACGTCATCGCAGTGGGACTGATCATTGGGGGCACACTGCTGGGCCGGCGCATGGTGCACGAGATCGAGAAACCGAGCGAAGTGGTCACGCTGGTTTCACCGGACGATATTCCGCCCCTGCCCCCTTCAAAGACGGTGTCCGGCGGCGGGGGTGGTGGCGGTGACCGCGACAAATTCCAGGCGCCGAAGGGCAAACTGCCCAAGCAGTCGATGGAGCAGATCACGCCCCCGGCGATGGTGGTACGGAATGAAAATCCCAAGCTGACGGCCGAGCCGACGGTCGTAGTTCCGCCTCAAGTCAAGCTGGCTATGAACAACCTGCCGAACCTCGGCGATCCCATGTCGCGCCTGCCTTCCGGCCCGCCGTCCAACGGAACCGGGTCGGGTGGGGGTATCGGGTCGGGCTCCGGCGGTGGCGTGGGCGTGGGCACGGGGCCGGGTGTGGGCGAGGGACGCGGTGGGGGCGTCGGTGGTGGGGTGTTCCGCGTGGGTGGCGGAGTAAGCGCGCCCAGGCCAACCTATGCCCCCGACCCGGAGTATTCGGAAGAGGCCCGGAAGGCCAAGTATCAGGGAACCTGCGTCCTGTGGCTGGTGGTGGGGCCGGATGGCCGTCCGCGCGACATTCGCGTGGCCCGCAGCCTGGGATTGGGTCTGGATGAGAAAGCCATTGAGGCAGTTAAAACCTGGCGCTTCGACCCTGCCGTCAAAGACGGCAAGCCAGTGGCGGTTCAGATCAACGTCGAGGTGAGCTTCCGGTTGTACTGAAAAGTCTGCATGTGAAGGCGCGGCCGCGAATTTCGCGGCCGCTTTGTTTTGTCGGTGATTTTCCGCAAAGAGCGTGAGAAAGAACCGCCCCTGTTAAAACCACTGTTAAGAGAAGATGGCGTCGCCACTTCTTTCCGTGCTCAGGGCTTGAGGTTTGGGCGGGGTCTCTTGCTACTCCCTGAGATCCACATGGTCGATGTCCCGGAGGTCTTCGCCCAGGAAGCGCGCACCGAGGCGCTGGAACTTGTCCACGGAATCGGTAACGAAAAACTTCAGGCGAAGCCCTCCGCGGCGTTCCGGCTCGGGAAGGGCGGTTGGTACTCCCCGGAGAAGCAGTTGATTCACAACCCAGGCGGTGGAGTCGGCCGAGTCCACGATCGTCACCGCAGGCGGTACCAGTCGTTGCAGCAGCGGCTTCAGCAGCGGGTAGTGAGTGCAGCCCAGCACCAGCACGTCGGCCGACTGGAAGTCTCCGGCAAAAGCTTCGTCGAGGTAAATGCGGGCCACCTGCTCGGTGACGGGATGGTCGGTCCAGCCCTCTTCCACCAGGGGCACGAGGAGAGGGCATGCTTTCTCGCGAGTCTCGACGTCGCGGGCATGCAGGGCTCTGGCGTAAGCGTGGCTTGAGACCGTAGCCTCGGTGCCAATCACAACCACCCTGCGGGTCTGGCTGGCGGCAGAGGCACGCGCCGCGCCCGGTTCGATGACACCGACCACCGGCACGCTCGCCGCCTCTGTGATCCGCCCGAGCGCAAGCGCCGTCGCCGTGTTGCATGCAATGACCAGCATCTGGGCGCCGTGGGCCTCCAGATGCCGCACTGCCCCCAGAGCGTATTTGGCGACGGTTTCCGCGGACTTTGACCCATAAGGCAGGCGAGCCGTGTCGCCGAAGTAAAGATAGTCCGCACCGGGGTTCAGCCCAACCAGCGCTTTCAGAACCGTCAAGCCGCCGAAGCCGGAGTCGAACACGCCGATGCAGGGTCTGGGAGGGGGCATGAATGATGTGCTACTTCATCATAAAGGCGATTGCTATCCTGTCGCCGGATGCGACGTTTAACATAGTGATGCCCGTAGAACCGTGCCCGTCTCATGATTGCTTCCCCGGATCACAAAGCCAGGTGAAAAGACTGTGAAACCTGTAGTTATCTGCATTGCGATAAGCGCTGTGGCCGTTTGTGTCGCCTGCGGGTCGAGCCCGCCCCCGCCGGTCACACAGGATGATCTGGTCCGCCAGACGCAGGAGATGTTCGACGCGGTGGCCGTCGGCAACCCCGCGCCCTGGAAGAAGTATTTCGCCGACGACAGCATGTATTTTGACGAGAAGGGAAGGAGCATGGACAAGACGGCGCTGGTGAACGACATCACTCCGCTTCCTCAGGGTTACTCGGGCAGCATCAAGCTGGTGCGTGCCCAAAGCCGCATAACGGGCGGCACGGCTATCCTGTCTTACGACCTGGATGAAACTGAAACCATCTGGGGCCAGAACCTGACCGCCCGCTATCACGGCACAGACACCTGGATGTATCGCCAGGGCAAGTGGCAGATCGTGGCCGGGCAGATGTTGCGATACTACGAGGATCCGGCATCCGGCAAAGCTGATCCTCGGAGGTATACGGACTACGTTGGCACCTATGAACTGGCGCCGGGAATCACCCAGGAGGTGTCCTCGGCGGGAGCGGAACTGTATGCCCAGCGAGGGAACAGCGCCAAGACCCAGTTGATCCCGGAGTCCACCGATCTTTTCTTCCGCAAGGGGATAGAGGGACGGCGGCTTTTCCGGCGAAGCGACAATGGCATGGTCGATGCCCTGATCGATCGCCGGAACAACGAAGATGTGGTGTGGAAGAAGATCAAATAGCTCAGGGTCCAGCCACTGGCTGCAAAACTACGGCGTGCGCAAGCTCTGCAACCGGTCTGCTTCCTGTTCGGTCTGATTGCGCCCGCAGCAGGAACCGGGCGGGATGGGCGCGCCGTGGGGGCAGGTGCGGGGGTGACCGAGGAAGGTGCAGATCTTGTCCGTGGCTTCGGGTGAGAGGATGTGCTCGAACTTGCAGGCCTGCTGTTCGATCTCGGATTCGCTATCGAGGGCCAGGCTGTCGGTGAACAGACGCTCCGCCAGGCGATGACGGCGGATGATGTCAGCCGCGCGCTGCCGGCCGCGCGGAGTCATTTCTACCATCTGGCTGCCGTCGCCGACGGAAACGCCCGTGGGCTTGAGCGCATCGTGGCAGGGGTTCACAAAGGGCTTGTGGTAGTGCGACTCGGGAGGATGCGGGCGAGTGGTCAGCAATCCCAAGGCGGCCATCTTCTCCACTGCAATGCTTACCGGCAGAGCGCCGTGCACCTCCATGCGGCCCAGTTCGGCCAGCTCGCCCTGCTCCTCCAGCGCCCAAAGTTCCTCCAGGACCTCATCGAATTGTTCTTCATCGGCCATGGCGAAAACTTCCTGCTCGGCGACTCTCCCGTGATGAAGCTCAATGCGCCGGTCGGCCAGGCGGGCGACAACGGGATCGTGGGTCACCATCACGATGGTGCGCCCCTGGCGATGCAGCTCCCTTAACAGGCGCAGGACGATCTCCTCGTTAGCGGCGTCGAGATTTCCGGTGGGCTCGTCGGCGAGGACGATTTTGGGATCGTTGATGAGGGCGCGCGCAATGCAGGCCCGCTGCTGTTCTCCGCCGGAAAGCTGCGCGGGCAGGTGCCGGGCGCGGTCCTTCAGACCGACATGGGCGAGAGCCTCCAGGGCTTCATTCTCGTCGCTCATACTGTGAAAATATTGCGCGAGCATGACGTTTTCGAGAGCGGTGAGATAGGGAATCAGGTGGAACTGCTGGAAAATGAATCCGACCTTCTCAGCCCGGGCGCGGTTTAGATCATGAGCCGAGAGGATGGCGATGTTTTCGCCGTCCAGCCAGATTTCACCGGATGTGGGCCGATCCAGGCAGCCAATCAGATTGACCAGAGTCGACTTGCCGGAGCCCGACGGACCCATGACCGCTATCCATTCGCCGGCTTCCACTTGCAGGGACACGTCGTCCAGCGCGCGGATGCTGCCGCCACTGCTCTCGCCCTGAGCCGGGTAGAGGCGGCTGACATGGTTGAGACGGATCACGTCACTCTCCCCTCAGAATGTTAGCAGGTTGCACGCGGCGCAGGAGCGAGATCGGCACGATCGCCGCCAGGAGGGCAATCAGGACGGCCCCCAGCAGGACCATGGGGAAAACTTCCAGGCGGGGGCTGACCGGGGCATGAAAATTGGCCCGGCCGATCCACATGGCGAGTCCAACTCCCAAGCCGAAGCCGGCGACAGCCCCGGCCGCACCCAGAACCGCCGCTTCGGCTGCGAAAAACCCTTGGATCAGCCTTCCCGAAGCACCCAGAGCCTTCATGAGGGCAAAATCACGGCGCCGATCGGCCACCCATCCCGACAACGTCGCGAGGACGCAAACGGCCGCGGTGAGAATGATCAGCAGGGATGAGGCCAGGAGTGTAGACCGCATCTTGCCTAGAACTCGCGCCTCGCCTTCCATCACCTGCCGGACGGGACGCACTTCCGCGCCCGGGAGGGCGGCGGTGAGCCGCTCGACGACGGCGTTGACCTGCGCCGCAGTGCCTGGGACTGAGACTTCGAGGGTCGAATAAGGCAGGCCCGTCCAAGCTGTGAAATCCGCGAGGGAGATGTAAATGCGGCTGTCCTCTTCAGCGCCGGTCTGGAGATCGCCCACCGGGGTTAACTCAATGGGACGACCCTGGAAAGTAAGAACAAGAGGGCTCCTGCCGGCGCCAATGAGGCTGGCCGCCCTTTTGCCGATCAGCGCCTGGCGCGGGGCGTCCGGCCAGGTCGTCACCAGCCACCAGCTGTCG
>CAYOZX010000007.1:0-6797 GCA_964408515.1 uncultured Acidobacteriaceae bacterium
CCTGCGGATTATCGACACCATTCTCGAGTCGAACACGCAGATCATCGCCAACCGCAGCTCGTGGCAGGACTACGACAAGCGGCGCAAGATTGAAAATCTCGCGGTCATGTTACGGGGCGCCATGGAAGCGCAGGGCCGCGTGGGCCTGATGCTGAATGTGCGCAAGCGGGACCTGGGGTCGGTGCTGGCGGTGCTGCCCGCTTTACAGAAACCCACCATCGCCACGTTGAGCGACGAGGCCTGGGTCGCGGTGAACACGATTATTGAAGAATCGGCCGCGTGGGCGATTATTCCGCGCCTGAAGGCGGCGAATGCAGAAGGCATTGTGGAGTATCCGCTGAACAAGGTGGTGATGTGATGCGGATACTCTCAGGGCGGGCTGCGGAGCGCTATGTGACCAAGGCCGTGAGGCGCAGACAAGACCTTGACGCAGTCGAGCCGCAGGTGCGGCGCATCGTCGGCGCCGTGCGGCGAGAGGGAGATCGCGCCCTACGCAAGTATGCGGAGCGCTGGGATGGATTGCAGCTGGGCGCGTCCTTGCAGGTGCCTGAGCAAGAGCTCCAGAAAGCGCTGAGTGCGATTCCGCGTGAGTTGCGAGCGGCACTAGAGACGGCCGCAAGCAATATCAGGCAGTTTTGCGAATGGCAGAAGCCTTCGGAATGGGAACGTACGGTTAATGGGCGTGTGCTGGGTCAAATCCTGCGGCCTCTGCAATCGGTGGGATGCTATGTGCCGGGTGGGCGCTATCCCTTGCCTTCCACGGTGTTGATGACGGTTATCCCCGCCCAGGTCGCAGGTGTCAAAAGCATACGCGTGGTTTCGCCGCGCCCGGCGAGGGCGACGCTGGCTGCCGCCGCCCTGCTGGGAGTCCAGGAGTTCTACCGCGTGGGCGGGGCGCAGGCGATCGCCGCGCTGGCATATGGCACCAAGAGCGTTCCGCGGGTGGACAAGATTGTCGGGCCGGGCAATTCGTTTGTCACCGCAGCCAAAAAGTGCGTCGCCTTCGACTGCGCCATCGATTTTCTGGCCGGTCCCACCGAGGCTGTGGCTCTCTGTGATAAGGGTGAAGCGCGCTTCATCGCCTCCGACCTGGTGGCGCAGGCCGAGCACGATCCGGAAACTCTGTCATTACTGATTACATCGTCGCGCCGCCTGGCGGAGGCAGTGTCGGCAGCGGTAGTTGCGCAAAGCCGCGACTGCACGATCGCGCGACAGGCAATCCGGAAAAGGGGAAGGATCGTTCTCGCTTCTGGCCAGGATCAGGCGGTGACGTGGTCCAACTTGATAGCTGCCGAACACGTCACGACCACGAGGGACTTTTTATCCCATATCGTAAACGCGGGCTCAATCTTCCTCGGCGACTATTCTGCGCAGGCTGCGGGGGACTACGGCGTGGGGCCTAATCACGTGTTGCCGACGGGGGGAGCGGCACGTTTCCGCGGCGGGTTGAGTGTTTTCGACTTCCTCAAGGTGATCACCGTCCAGGAGCTGCGGTCCGACGGATTGCGCGATGCGGCGCCAACGATTCTGGCCCTGGCCGAGGCCGAGGGACTCGAAGGGCATGCACGGTCCGTCCGCCTGAGGTGCGCCCATGCTTGAAGTGCGACAGGCGGTGAAGTGGTTGAAACCGTATCATCCGCCACTCGGCGATCGTTCCGGGTTGCGACTGGATTTTAACGAGAATACCGGGGGCTGTTCCCCAGCCGTCCTGGCGCGCTTGCGTGAACTGCGCCCGGAGCAGCTTGCCTGCTATCCCGAGCGCGAGCCGGTGGAGCGGCAGGCGGCGGAGTTTCTGGGATTGAACCCGGAGCAGGTTCTGTTGCCCAACGGGGTGGACGGGGCCATCCACCTGGTGTGCGAGGCGTACCTGCAGCCGGGAGACGATGCCATCATCGTGGTTCCGACGTTCGCCATGTATGAGATTTGCGCGGCCGCTACCGGAGCACGCGTGGTTTCCGTTCCCGCCGCAAGCGACTTTCGATTTCCGACGGCGGAAGTGCTGCGCCGGGCCGCCAGCCCCGAGACGCGGCTGGTGATGATCGCCAATCCCAACAATCCCACGGGCGCGATGATGGCGCGCGATGATTTACTGCGCCTCGCGCGGGGCGCGCCTCACGCCGCGATCCTAGTGGACGAGGCGTACTTTGAATTCTGCGGCGAATCGTTGCTTCCCCATATGGGCACGATCCCCAATCTGTTTGTAGCCCGCACTTTCTCGAAGGCATACGGCATGGCGGGTTTCCGCGTGGGAGTTCTGGCGGGTGCGGCGGAGCAGATGGAGGCGCTACGGCGATCCTGCTCTCCCTATAACGTCAACGGCATCGCGCTGGCGTGCCTGCCTGCCGCCCTGGCAGACCGAGCTTTCGTGCGTCGCTACGTGGAGGAAGTACAGGCGAGCCGAGCCCGGCTGGAAGAAGCGTTCCGCTCGCGCGAGATTCCCTTCTGGCCAAGCTGGGCGAATTTCGTCCTGGCGCATATCGGGCCGGGCCACGCGGATTTCGTCAGGGGCATGCGAGCGCGAAACATTCTGGTCCGCGACCGATCTGCCGATCCAGGCTGCGACGGCTGTGTTCGCGTGACTGCCGGCCGGCAGGAACATACGGCGCAATTCCTGGCAGCCCTGGACGATGTACTGCAGGAAATACGCTGGGCGGAAAGGACACCGGCATGAGACGCGCCCATATAGCGCGCAAGACGGCGGAAACCGATATCCGCGCCGTGCTCCGCATTGATGGCCGGGGCAGGTACAAAGTGTCCACCGGCATACGCTTCTTCGATCACATGCTGGAACTGTTTACCCGCCACGGAGGTTTCGACCTCGAGCTTCAGGCGCGCGGCGATCTGGACGTTGATCAGCACCACACGGTTGAGGACGTTGGCATCGTGCTAGGGGAGGCTTTTCACCAGGCGCTGGGCTCCAAGCGCGGCATTCTGCGCGCAGGATACTTCGTCATGCCGATGGATGAAACTCTGGGCCTGGTCAGTGTGGATTTTGGCGGCCGGGCGGCGGCGGTGGTGGACACCAAGGTCCGGCAGCGGCTGGTGGGCGATCTGCAAACAGAGCTGGTGCACGACTTCTTCGAGGCCTTTGCCCGTGGCGCCCGAGCCAATGTGCATGCGCGCGTGCTCTATGGGCGGTCAAGCCACCACAAGATTGAGGCATTGTTCAAAGCCTTTGCCCGGGCGCTGCGGGCGGCCTGCTGGAAAGACCGGCGCATGGCCCGGCTGCTGCCGAGCACAAAGGGACTCCTATGATCGCGATCGTGGACTATCAGGCGGGAAATCTGGCCTCGGTACGTAAGGCGTTGGACTACCTCGGGTCTGAGTCTGGCATAACCTCCGATCCGCAACGGATCGAAGACGCCGACAAGATCGTTCTCCCCGGCGTAGGAAATTTCGAAGCCACCAGCGCTCTTGCCGGCCAGTTGCAGGAGGCAATCGTTCGCGCCCTGCGGAGGGAAATCCCCTTGCTGGGCATCTGCCTGGGCATGCAGTGGATGTTCGAATCCAGCCAGGAAGCGCCCAGCCGCCGAGGCCTGGGCCTGTTCCAGGGCCAGTGTGAAAGATTTCCGCAGCAGGTGAAATCACCGCATGTAGGCTGGAACCAGCTGCAGCGGTGCTGTCCTTCCCGCCTGCTTCGCGGCATTGCCGTAGATTCATTCGTTTACTTCACGCATTCTTACCGGGCGCCGCTGGTGGAATCCACCGTGGCCGGCTGCGAGTATGGCGGTGATTTTTCTGCAGCGGTCGAACGCGGGAATGTTTTCGGGGTGCAGTTTCATCCAGAGAAATCGGGCGAGGCCGGACTGCAAGTCTTACGCAATTTCTGCGAACTCTAGCATGCTTACCAAACGCATCATCGCCTGCCTGGACGTGGACGCCGGACGCGTCGTAAAGGGTGTGCAATTTGTGGGACTGCGGGACGCAGGCGATCCCGCCGAACTGGCGCTGGCCCACGGCCGTGCCGGGGCAGATGAAGTCGTGCTGTTGGATATATCGGCCACTTACGAACACCGCTCCACACTTCTGGATGTTGTGCGCCGGACAGCACGCCAGTTGTTCATCCCCTTCTCCGTAGGGGGAGGCATTCGCTCGCTGGACGATGCCTCCAGGGTTTTTGATGCCGGGGCCGACAAGGTTGCGGTCAATTCCGCCGCACTCGCGGATTCCTCGCTCATTACCGCCATTGCCCACCGCTACGGCTCGCAGGCGGTGATCGTGGCCATCGACGCCCTCCGGGTTGGGAATGGCAGCGGCAAACACTTCGGCGTGCGGGCGACTGGCGGGCGGAACGCTACGGGACGTGACGCGGTGGAATGGGCGCGGGAGGCGGAGCAGCGCGGGGCGGGCGAGATCATGCTTACATCCATTGACCGCGACGGGACGCGCGGCGGCTTCGATTGTGAGCTGACGAGCACGGTTGCCGCCGCGATCAACATTCCGGTGATCGCTTCGGGCGGCGCGGGGACGGCGGAGCACTTCGTCGAGGTATTCCGGAGCGGGGGAGCGGACGCGGCGCTGGCGGCGTCTATCTTCCACCTTGGCGTTGTACACATTGCGTCCCTCAAGCAGGAGCTGCACGCCGCCAACGTCCCCGTGAGGTGGCCGTGCTGATTCCTTCCATTGATCTCATGGATGGAAAGATCGTCCAGTTAGTACAGGGAGAAAAGAAAGCCCTGGAATTTGACGACATCGAGCCCTGGGTGGAGCGGTTTTCTAAGTATCCCCTGGTGCAAGTGGTGGACCTGGACGCCGCGATGGGCCAAGGCGACAACCGCGGGCTGGTGCGCGGGCTGGTGAAACGTCTGCCCTGCCAGGTGGGGGGAGGAATTCGCTCGGTTGAAAAAGCGCAGAAGATGCTGGGGGAGGGCGCGCAGCGGGTGATGATCGGTTCAGCCCTGGTGGACGGCGGAAGGATCAATACCGCATTCGCCGAACGGCTGGCGGCTGCGGCAGGCGCGGACAAATTGGTGTTCGCTGTGGACGCCAAAGGCGGGAAAGTCGCGATCCGGGGATGGCGACAACTCACAGGGATCTCCCCTGCCGAATTGATGGGCGCGCTCGAACCCTGGTGCGGCGGCTTTCTCTACACGCACATTGATACCGAAGGACTGCTGCAGGGCATGCCCCTGGAGGTGGTTGCGCAACTGCGGAAGGCCACCCAGCGACGGCTGATCGTGGCCGGCGGTATCAAGACCGAGGGCGAGATCCAGCAGCTTGATGCTGTGGGAGTGGATGCGGTGGTAGGCATGGCCATCTATCTCGAACTCCTGAAGGTGTGAGCCGCCGAAATTCCCGCCTGGCTTGTTTATAATCGCTGTTCACCTTGGCGCTTCGTGCGCTTATCCCCATTGATCGACAAAAAGGCACCCTTTGGCACTTGACGACAAGATCTACGAGCTGCGGCGCGGGAAACTGAAAGAGATTGAAGCGTTGGGACAGGAAGGGTATCCGCGCAGGTTTGATTTCACTCATACCATTCCGCAGATTCTCGCCAGCTATTCCGACAAGCCCGCCGAGCAACTGGAAAACCCGCGGGTGACGGTTCGTGTCGCCGGGCGCATTATGGCGATTCGGCTGATGGGCAAGGCCGGATTTGCGCACTTGCAACAGGGTGGCCAGCGCCTGCAGATCTACGTCAGGAGGGATGCCGTAGGCGACAAGGGCTTCGAACTTTACCGATTGCTCGACCTGGGGGATCACATCGGGGTCAGAGGTTACCTGTTCCGCACGAAAACCGGCGAGCTTACCGTGCACGTGGACGCAATCACTTTTCTGTCCAAAGACCTGCTCCCGTTGCCGGAGAAGTGGCATGGTCTGACCGACGTGGAACTGCGCTACCGGCAGCGGTATGTCGATCTGGTGATGAATCCGGAGGTGCGCGAAGTCTTTCTGAAGCGCAGCAAGCTGGTGCAGTCGATGCGGCGTTTCATGGATGCGCATGGCTTCATCGAAGTGGAAACGCCCATGATGCAGCCGATCGCGGGTGGGGCCGTGGCGCGGCCCTTTGTCACCCACCACAACACGCTGGACCTGGACCTCTACCTTCGGATTGCGCCTGAGTTGTATCTGAAGCGGCTGACCGTGGGCGGGCTGGATCGCGTCTACGAGATCAACCGTAACTTTCGCAACGAGGGTTTGGGTTGGCGCTGGAATCCGGAATTCACCATGCTGGAGTTCTACCAGGCCTATACCGACTACCGCGGAGTGATGGACCTGACGCAGGCATTGATCGAGCAGGCGGCGAAAGACGTAACCGGAGGCACCAGGACGAAATGGGGGGAAGAGGAAATCGACTGGTCGAACTGGAAGCGCATGACCATGCGGGAGGCCATCATTCACTATTGGCCGGAGGCGGCGGGAGCAAAGCCGGAGATGTCAGATTTCGGATCGAGCGAGGGAGTAGGGAACCTTGTCCGGCGGTTCAATTCCGCGCACGCCCACATCGCGTTCGACCCCAAGGAACCCACGGGCAAGACCATCGCTGCCCTGTTCGAAGGTGCTGCGGAAGACTACCTGGTGCAGCCGGCCATCATCTACGAATTCCCCACGGCAGTCTCGCCGCTTTCCAAGCAGAAGGCCGATGAGCCCGAGTGGACCGAACGCTGGGAAATCTTTGCCGGCAAGATGGAGATTGCTAACGGCTTCAGCGAACTGAACGATCCCGAAGATCAGCGCCGCCGCTTCGAACAGCAATTGAGAGAGCGCGAGCGTGGCAGTGAAGAAGCCCACCAGATGGATGAAGATTACATTCGTGCGTTGTCGTATGGCATGCCTCCCGCCGGAGGGTGCGGCGT
>CAYOZX010000007.1:6897-23756 GCA_964408515.1 uncultured Acidobacteriaceae bacterium
ATCCGCGATGTGATTCTGTTTCCTTTGCTCAGGCCGGAAAAGGCGATAACCACAGAGGACGCGGAGGACACGGGGACGCCAGGTTAACCACGGAGGACACAGGGGTAGCAGAGGTCGGGAACCGGCCGTCAGCGACTTGTGCGCGTCGTATGCGGAGCACTTCGGGGCAAGGGTATCTGACAATGCACTGGGAGGAAGATTGTTAGCTGGTCTAGAATCCTGAGCAGTTTTCAGGGCCAAACGAGGCAGCGCTATCGTAGCGTCCTCTCTGCCTCCCGGACGTTGGGTCGGTAGCGCTATGCCTCTGGTTTCCGCGATGCCTGTGTCTTTTCTTCCCACTTCCAGGCTGTAGAGACGATCTCATCCAGGGTTCGGGCCGCCTTCCAGTGCAGCAATTTTTCCGCCTGTGATGGATCGGCAATCAATTCCGCCGGATCGCCCGGCCGCGGCGGAGCCAGGCGGCTTGGAACTTTGCGGCCGGTCACGCGCTCGATGGCCGAAAGCACCTCGCGAACGGAATGGCCCCGTCCGGTCCCCAGATTCAGGGCGCAGGAGCTACCCCCCTCCAGATACTCCAGAGCCAGAACGTGAGCCTCGGCCAGGTCGGTGACATGGATGTAATCGCGCACGCAGGTTCCATCCGGGGTGGGGTAACGATCTCCGAAAATTTCCAGCGCCGGCCGCTTCCCACGGATGGCTTCAAAGGCCGAGGGAATCAGATGGGTTTCCGGGTTGTGCAGCTCGCCCGCTCTTCCCTGTTCGTCGGCTCCGGCGGCATTGAAGTAACGCAGGTTGACGTATTTCAGCTCATAGGCCGGGCCGTAGGACTCCAGCGCCTGCTCGAAGATCAATTTAGTGACGCCGTAAGGGTTCACCGGAGAGCGTGGCATGTCTTCCGTGATCGGAATTTTCGCCGGAGTGCCGTAGACGGCGCAGCTGGAAGAAAAAATGAATTTGCGCACCTTGGCGTCGAGCGCGGCATGGAGCAGAAAAAGACCTCCGAGCACATTGTTCTGAAAATACTTTCGCGGATTGACCACCGACTCGCCCACGTAGGCATGAGCGGCAAAGTGCATGACCGCATCCACCCCGCGTAAGGCCGCTCCCAGCTTGCTTCCGTCTGAAATATCGGCGACCACCAGCCCGAAGCCCTTGGCCAGCGAAGCATGGCCGGCGGTCAGGTTGTCGTAGATGATGGCCTCATGTCCGCGGCTTTTGAGCGCAAGCGCGGCGTGGCTCCCGATGTATCCTGCGCCTCCAACCACCAGAACCTTCAATTGGGCCTCTCATGGGAAAAAATGGCAACGGGTTCAGCCTCCCACCTTCCGCTGACAAAGAAAGTATCAGGCAGTTTAGCAGACCATAGCAGGCCACATGGACGGGTGGACCTGACGTGTCAAATCCTGCTGGGGAGGGATCAAGGCCCGGCATCCGGCCGCACTTTTTGTCGCCCGGTCGCCAGGCCTGAAAGGTGGATCAGAAGGAATAAATCAAATCAAACTGCATGCGCTTCAGGTACGGTTCCACTTCACCCGGAGTGAGGCCCGGCGCCAGAATTGCGTGCTGCAGGCCGCTGTTGAGAGTACGGCCAATCCAGAGGTTGTAGCTAGCTACGGTGTTGGACCGCACTTTCCAGGATGCGTAAATACGATTCTGCAGGATGTTGGACGGCGCCCGGGTCTCGCTTTCCAGGAAGGAAGCGATGGCCGCGTCCTGCTCCAGCCGCCACCATCCATATCCCAGTTGGATATCGTTGCGGTTCTTCAATTGGCCAACGCTGAAGTCAACCATGTATCCGTGCGACTGACGGCCCAGGCTGGGCAAAGGGTCTCCGGCTGAATCCACGGGGTGATCTGCCGCGTTCAGGTTATTCAGGTACTCCAGCATAAGGTTGAGCGGAAAGCGATCGGAACCGGTTTTGATCTGGTTGTTGACGATGAGGTCTGCGTACAGAAAACCCGACAGGAAGCGCAACTTGCCCGACGCATCGGTGAAGGTCGCGTTGGTGAATCCCTGCGGACCGTAAACGCAGGGTGGAGTGGCAGGCAAGCCGGTCCCGGCCGCGCAACCCGGACCTTCGCCCGGAGATGCCTGTACGGCGAAGCCGGACGCATTCAGAATCGCGTCGGGGAACCTCCAGTCAAGCAGGGTGAATGAGGGCGTGCTGATCAACGGGCCAATCTGCAACTTTGCCGAAACTCCACCCCCCACGACGAAAGAATCGTCTCCCTTCGATGCCTCCGAGTAGAGCAGCTGGATACCCTGAACCGTAAGGTTCTTGAGCACCGGCGTCGGCAGGTCAAAGGAGAATTTCTCATTGAAACCCTCGGGATTCAGATCGGGGTCAAAGGTCATGGAGGAACGCTGCCAGGTGTAGGCGAACTTGCCGCCGGTCAGCGCGATCCACTTATGTGCCAAGGGCTGATAGGTGATGTAGGCGCGATCGATCCCGATGGATTTACGGGTGAAGAAATTGGTGATGGTCTCGTTGGTGCTATTCGAGTCGCCCAGGGAGCCGGAGGTGAGCAGAAGGCCGCCGGTAAAGTCCTCGTTCAGCTTGCCTTCGAGTCCAAAGCGGAGGCGAAGACGCGCACGATTGCGAGTCACGCAAGCTGAGCAGCCCTGGAAGAAATCTTCGCCTCGAACTCGAACGTCGCCGGTAAAGCGGAAGCGTCCGAGAATATCCTGCAGGGCGCTGAGCTTCTTCCCATCCTCCTTAGATTTGTCCTCGACCAGAGAAAGAGCCGTTTTGTTTTCAGCGGCGCGGGCTGCAGCCTGATCGGCGGACTGCTGAGCGGTGGCCGCGGCCTGCTGCGCTCGGGTTGCGGTAGCCTGGGCCTCCGAGGCGCTGCCCTCGAATCTCTGGGCTGCCGCATTGGCCTGCTGGGCGGAATCCAATAGTTGCCGTAACTGCGACTTAAACTCCTCAAGTTGCCGGTTCTGCTCTTGCAGTTGCCCCTGCTGGGCGGCGACGACATCGCGGAGCTCGTTGAGCTCGTTCACGGTGACCCTGGCAGGACCAGCTTTTGTCTTGGCGGATGGCTTGCTGGCGGATGGCTTGCTGCCGCCGGTTTGCGCCATTGCCCCGTTGATGGAGAGAAGAACTATGGTGAGCCACGCAAGTGGTTTCATGGGATATCGCTTTCTCCTTGGTGTCATTTGTCTCAATCCAGCGGTCTTTCAAGGCTCAGCGCGCCGGGCTCGCGGTCGAAACAGAAAATCCGTTGGCTTGCAGCAGCTCCTGGATTCCTCGTGTTTTCAGAAACGCCATGAACTGTCGAGCCAGGTCCTTGTTTTTCGACGACCGCAAGATCACCGCTCCCTGCTCGATTGGGGGATAGTCCTCGGGCGGAATTTCGACATACCTTCCCTTCTGCTTTAGCGATGGCGCCAGAGCCAGGGAAAGGGCAATAATCCCGATGTCCGCGCTGCCAGAGGCCACGAATGAGGCGGCCTGGGAAATGTTTTCCCCGAGCACGAGTTTCGCCGAGAGGCTGTCGTAGAGCCCTTCACGTTTCAGAGCCGCCACCGCTGCTCGCCCATAAGGGGCATGTTCCGGGTTTGCGATGGCGATCTTATGAATTGCGGGGTTGAGCAGGACTCGCAGCCCCTGGCTCAAGTCGAGTCTGGAATCCTGCGGGATCCACAGAACGATCTTTCCGGTGGCATAGGGATAGAGCGTCCCAGGTTCAGCCAGCCCCGCTGCTTCCAGACGTCTGGGGTAGTCGATGTCCGCCGAGAAGAAGACATCGAACGGCCCACCGTTCTGAATTTGCGCGTAGAAGTTCCCAGACGAACCGAAGATCATCTTTGGCGTCTTTCCGCTCTGCTTCGCAAATCGAGCGGAAACCTGCTGGAAGGCGAACTGCAGGTCAGCGGCGGCCGCAACCGTGAGCTCCTGGGCCGCCGCCACCCAGCTTCCATACAGAACGACAAGAACAAGCACACACCAACGTCGAGAATTCATCTCATGCCTCTTGGCGGAAATTTGCAGAATATTGCCGGTGAAAGGTCAGTTGTCAGAACAACAACAGCCTGAGGAAGGCTGGGACACGGATCGTGACCGGCGGGAGGCAGCGCGGAAGCGGGCCCGCACGGAATCCTTGTCTATTCTCTTGCGAGACATTTGGTGTACCGCAATGGCGAAGGACCTGTCAAGGACCGCGCATAACGACGGTGGGTGCGCGTGACGGCGCGCTTGTCGAGAGAGCGGAAATGCAGAGCCAAGGTTCAGGTCCGTGGGTTCCCTGCCGCGTGAAGCACGACTACCGCCTTACTCGGTCGCTTCGCGGGAGCCTCCACGAACCGCCATGGGAAGGACCCGCGCCTCGACGCCTTTCTTCCCGCGATTGCGCCGGCCCGGTCGCGGCAACGCCGGCCCTACGACATCGGCGAGGGTTGTATTCTCCAGAATTCTGGCGGCCGCGTTGCGCACGTCGAGAAATACCTGATAGAGGGCCCGGTGCTCACGGTCGCGGTCGATCAGGCTGCGCAACTGTTCGGCATCACCGAAGGGCGCCAACGGACCGTCGATCAACCGGATGATTTCACTGAGGCGTATTTCCCCGGGAGGCCGCCGGAGCTGGTACCCGCCCTTGGCGCCGCGCACGCTTTCCACAATGCGGGCATTCTTCAGTTCGAGCAGAATCAGCTCCAGGAACTTCTCCGGCAGCTCTTCTTCGTAAGCGATGTCGCGGATGCGGATCGCTCCCTGGCCATGATGCCTGGCCAGCATCATGGTTGCCTGCAGGGCATAGAGACCTTTTTGAGAAATCTTCATGCTCCGAGCCATAATGCCATAAAAGCCTATCTGATTACTAGGGTTTTTGCGGGAAGCCAGACTTCGGCAGACAAGGGCATGACGAAATCAGCGTGAGGAGAGGAAAAGGGATGGTCTCAGCCCTGACGAAGAACCTGCACTGTGATGTTGTCCGGCCCACCGCGTTCCCGGGCCATCTCGACCAGCCGGCGGCAAATTTCATCACAATGCGTGCTGTTAATCGCGTCCAGAATCTCGCTGTCGGTTACCAGGCTCCATAGTCCGTCGCTACACAGGACCAGTACGTTGCCCGGTTCCAGCGGAATCGGCTGTTCGGGGGAATCCGGCATTATGGTGACCCCTGCTCCCAAAGCTGCCGTCAGAATGTGCCTCTGGGGATGCGATTCCGCATCTTCGGCGCGCAGCGCCCCGCTTTCCACCAACCGGCTTACGTAGGAATGATCGCGAGTGAGGCGGGAGATAAATCCGTCCTGGGCCAAGTACAACCGGCTATCGCCCACGTGGGCGAAATAGAGATTGTGCTCCCGCAACACGACGGCCGTGCACGTGGTTCCCATTCCCTGCAGGTCAGGAGTGCGATCCGCCTGCTGCTGAATGCGCTGGTGGGCCGATTGGAAGCCCTCGAGAAGCCAGGAACGCGGATCGCCTTCGAGCGCCCGTCCGTACACTTCTTCAATCGCCTCCACAGCGATGCGGCTTGCTTCCTGGCCTCCTTCATAGCCGCCCATTCCATCGGCGACAATCGCCAGCCGTCCTTTGCGCTGGAAGAGCTCTTCGTCGTCGGGCTCCCAATAGGAATAGCGGTCCTCATTGTTCTGGCGCTGACAGCCGATGTCGCTGAGGGCCGCCTGTTCAATATCCGGACGAACTCTCATTCCACCCCTTTGCAGCGGACCGTGGACTTTGGATTATACCCAACCCGGGTTCGCCCTCGAATCTCATGCAAGTCAAAATGGGCAATTCCCACGACAGGCATACGGGACAGCGAACTATCCATTGGAAGTAGCGTGTCCTACAATGGCGAAGAAGTACAATAGCGGCTCTTCGAAGAAAGCCAAGCCGGGCCATTGATGGCAAGCACAGCGACCGCCGAACGCGAAGCGAAGCCCGAAGTTCCGGGACGGGCCGCGGGACCTTGCGTCCTGGTGATCTTTGGCGGCTCCGGCGATCTGACCAAACGCAAGCTGGCGCCGGCCCTGTTCAACCTGGCCAAGGCCAGGCTGCTGCCCACGAACCTGGCCATTGTGGGCATCTCGTTCGACGACATGAGCCAGGAGCAGTTTCGCGACCGAGTCACCAGCTTTCTGAACCCGGAGGACCGCGGCGGCGAAGCCTGGAACTGGTTCACGCAGCGACTGTATTACCAGCGGGGCGACTTTGCCGACACCGCCACCTACTCCGGTCTGGCGGCGCGGCTGGCGGAGGTTGATCAGACGCACCAGACGGGAGCAAATTACCTGTTCTACCTGGCAACTGCTCCCAAGTTCTTCGCTTCCATTGTGCAACGGCTCGGTCAGGCGCGGCTTTCCCTTCAGGACGGCGGGCACTGGCGACGGGTGGTGATCGAGAAACCTTTCGGGCACGATCTTGAATCCGCCAAGGTGCTGAATCGCAATCTGAAGCAGGTACTCGCCGAAAATCAAATCTTCCGCATCGACCACTACCTGGGCAAGGAGACGGTGCAGAACATCATGGTGTTCCGCTTCGACAACGCCATCTTCGAGCCGATCTGGAACCGGCGTTACATCGATCACGTGCAGATCACCAATGCGGAAACCGTGGGGGTAGAACAACGCGGAGGGTACTTTGACAGCGCGGGCACGCTGCGCGACATGGTTCCCAACCACATCATGCAGCTGCTCAGCCTCACCGCCATGGAGCCTCCCGTCTCCTTTGCCGCCGATGCCGTACGCAACGAGCAGGCCAAGGTCCTGCACGCGGTTCAGGCGCTGAACGCCGAAGACGTGCTCCACTGCAGCGTGCGCGGGCAATACGGCGAAGGGACTGTGGGCGGGGAGCGGGTTCCTGCCTACCGCGGCGAGCCGGGCGTGTCGCCGGAATCGCGGACGGAGACTTTTCTTGCCCTGAAACTCAACATCGACAACTGGCGTTGGGCGGGAGTTCCCTTCTATTTCCGCACCGGCAAGCGCCTGGCCCTGCGCCACACGGAGATCACCATTCAGTTCAAACGGACTCCCTTTGAAATCTTCCGCAATTCCCCGGTTCATAAGCACACCAACCAGCTGGTGATGCAGATTCAGCCGGTGGAGGGCATCTCCCTGAGCTTTGGAGCCAAGATTCCGGGGCCAGTGTTGCGCGTCGGTTCAGTCGACATGAGCTTTGAATACACGCAGTACTTCGGCGCCGATGCCTACACCGGCTACGAAGTGCTGCTGTATGACTGCATGATCGGCGATGCGACTTTGTTCCAGCGCGCCGACATGGTGGAAGCCGGCTGGAGCATTGTCGATCCCATTCTGGACGTATGGCAGGCGCTCCCGCCGCGCCGGTTTCCCAATTATGCCGCCGGAACCTGGGGCCCGGCGGAATCCGACGAACTGCTGGCCCGCGACGGCCGGCAGTGGAGGAAGATCGAGCCATGATTCTTGCAGGCGATATTGGCGGGTCCCGCACTTTGCTGGCCGCTTTTGAAACGGAAGCTAACAAGCTCACGCGGGTGGTGGAGAAATCCTATCCCAGCCCCGAACATGAAGGACTGACCGGCATGGTGGCGGATTTCGTGAAAAGCGAAGGCATTCCGGTGCACAGCGCGTGCTTCGGCGTCGCCGGGCCTGTGCGCAAGGGACGCAGCAAGATTTCCAATCTGCCTTGGACCATCGATTCCCGGGAACTCGCCGGGCAGCTTCGTCTGGAATCGGTAGGTCTGCTCAATGATCTGGAGGCCTACGCCTACGGAGTCGATGCGCTGGAGTCCAGCGATCTGGTTACCTTGCGCGAGGGGGCGGAGGACGCCGAAGGCAATCGCGCCGTCATCTCCGCCCGCACCGGTCTGGGAGTGGCGGGTCTCTACTGGGACGGGTTCCGTCATCACCCCTTCGCCTGCGAAGGCGGGCACACCGATTTCGCTCCCCGCAACGACCTGGAAATCGAGCTGTTCCAGTACATTCTCAAAAAGCACGGCCATGTGAGCACTGAGCGCATCCTTTCCGGGCCGGGCATCAAGGTCATCTATGACTTCCTCCGCGATAGCAAGCGAGTCGAGGAACCTGCCTGGCTCAAGGAGGAGATCGATAAGACGCACGATGCCCCGGCACTCATTTCCAAGATCGCTACGGAGAAAAGAGCCGCCATCTGCCAGCAGACCATTTCCATCTTCATGAGCATCTATGGCGCCAAAACCGGCGACTGCGCTCTGACCTTCATGTCGACCGGTGGAATTTTCATCTGCGGCATCATTGCTGCCCGGAATCTTTCCCATATGAAGGATCCGGTATTTATGGAGTCGTTCCTGAACAAAGGCCGCATGCGGGAACTGCTCGAAGACATGCCCGTCAAGGTCGTGATCAACGACGACTGCGGCCTCATCGGGGCGGCCCGGTATACGCTGATCCAGAAGGCTTTCGGCAAGTCGCGTCAGGCCTCGGCGTAAGCGGGACAGGGGTGCGATGGGCGCGAGACGCAGAACCGCTATGGGCAGTGCTCCAGCAACTGGTTGATGCCATCGAGGGGTATCGCTGCCCAGGTTGGCCGGTTATTCAGCTCATATCCCAGCTCATAAATCGCCTTGTCCAGCAGATAGAGATCCAGCAGGGACGTCAGTTCTTCCTGATTACGAGGAACGAGCGGCGAAGCGCCCAGCGTCGTGAGATACGATCTGAGAAATGCTGCCGAAACCCAGCCTTGCCAGTACTGCGCCCAGCTCCTGAGGGATCTTCCCTCCTCCGGCAAAGGATGGGCATCGCTGAGCAGCGGCGTATACGCGGCGTAGTGGAAGGAGCGCAGCATTCCCGCCACGTCCTGCAGCGGTGAACGCTTGCTCCGCCGCTCATCCAGAGAGCGCGCGGGCTCACCCTCAAAATCAATGATAAAAAAATCGTGGCCGGTGAAAAGGACCTGCCCAAGGTGAAAGTCGCCGTGAATCCGTATGCGCAGACCTGAACCTTCGCGCACGGTCAGCGTCTGGAATTTCCGGCGAATCCTGTTCTCCTGAGCCAGAATCCGGTCCGCCTCGCGGCCAAGGGATTCCGCCAGGCTGTCCCTGAACCGGCGCAGCAGGCTGAAGTTGGCGTGCAGCGACTGCCCGGCGGAATCCACGAAACCCCTTTGCTCCCGCAAGGTCAACGGCTCGGGCGCGAAGGCAGGATCGCGCGAATCGGACGCCAACGCCAGATGCAGCTCGGCGGTCCTCTGCCCTAAGAGCGCCGCAGAATCGAGATACGACCCGATCCGCCGGCGCACTTCGGGCGAAGGCGGCGCTTTCGATGACTCCAGCAACCCAGCCTTGAGAAGTTCATCTCCCGGGGGCACTTGTTCCTGGCGAGCCTTTTCGTAGTATTCGCTCACGGCCTGCAAGGTGAACTGCCAGGCATCACCCTGATTGGCAACATAGCCCTGAAGCAAGGCCAGGGCCATGCATTCACCCTCGGGGCGGACGTATTCGAGCGCGCCGGCAAGCGGAGGCACGTTGTGGAACGAGGTCTTCCCGGTCAGAAATGCGCCGATCTCGAGATCCGGATTCAAGCCGGGTTCCAGCCGCCGGAAGATCTTCAATACGAAGCGATTGCCATAAAGCACGCTACTGTTGCTCTGTTCCGCCCTCATGAGCGAAGGTTGGAGCAAGTGGTTGGCCCCCTCGCGCAGGGTAGGCAAAGCTTCCGTTGGCCTTCCTCGAATTTCTCCGTCTCTGCCAGGAAAGGTCGCCCCTTGCTCAACCGCTGCCAGCAGACAGGTGAGCAGCCGGCTGTCCTGCAACCCATCCGTCATCGCGAGCGATGGAGACCCCGGCAAAGTAATGGCAAGCGCCGGGGATGATTCTGCCGCTGGCAGGAGCGATGCCGGAGGCCCGGCAATCAGTGGGATGTCGTAGGTTTCGGCGATCCCGCTGTCGTAAGCGACTCTGGCCAGAACAAAATACGCCGGGGACGAATCCACCGGGAAGGCCATGATGTCCACGATTTCAACCGCCCTGAGCGTCCGCGCCTTGCCACCGAACCAGCGGCGGTCGCGCAGGTAGCCGGGCAGGATGGCCGGCAGCTGACTCCGTAGGGAGGTGAGAGTCCGGGCGGCGGTGGAGCCGTTCTCCATCGTGGTTTCTCTTGGCCGGGGGCAGAAGGAAACTGTTCTCACAGCGGAGAAAGCTCGTCCTCTTTTTCCTTGCCTTCCTTGCGCTCGGGCGCAAATCGTGATTCCAGGAACCTTTTCGCCAAGTCCTGCCCTCCCAGGCCGAAGGCAATCGCCAGACCGAGCGAGGCCGCCCCCATCACGATCACGAATGCGTAGAGCATCGTGGAATCAGCCAGGCCGAGTTCCTCGAACACGGCCGATGCTGTGAAGACGGTGATCAGTACCCGCGCGGTCGAACTCAGGAGCCGGGGCGACGGCAGATTGGTGTTCACCGCCCACAGCAGAGCGGCCCGGGAGAAGAAGCTCGCCGCCAGCAGCCCGAGGAAGAGAAACAGCAGGGCCATGAAGATCCGCGGCAGGAAGGTAAAGAAGCGCGTGACGTATTCCTGCAGGCCAAGGATGCCCAAGGCGCTAACGCCCAGGAGGACAAATCCGAGCCAGGCCATCCAGAACGCGAAACGGCTCACCAGTTCGGTGGAGGATGGCAGCGCTGCCTTGTGCAGCAGCTGGGCGGCGCCCGCATTCTCGGAAAGGCGGTCGAAGCGGACCAGCCGCAGGATGGCCCGCAACACCCATTTCACCAGGTAGGCGATGATCCAGCCCACCAGCACCACGATGAGCATCACCAGTAACCGCGGCAGGAAGTGCGCGAACTCCCGGATCAGTTCCTGCGTTGCCTGCGTCAGCTCTTGCACAATCATGTCCCGCATCGTGACCTCACTTCCTGCCGTCCCAAAGTTCCAGCAGCGACGGCTTGAGACGTTCACAGGTCAGGCAAAAGTTCTCTACATTCTGCTCCACGGCCTCGGCGGAGGCTTCACGGTTTTCGATCAGAAAGGTGAAGGCCCTTCCGCGATACAGGGGAGCCAGCGCCTGGACGATATGGTCCCGGCTGATGACAGTCTTGTGATACGAAGCGGCGAATTCGTACAGGGTCTGTGCCCACAGGGTGTCGCTGTCGGAGAACTCGTCGTCCTCCAGCGCGGCCACGCGCTGGCGTTCGGCAAGCGTAGGCGGGTTCAGAATCGACTTGAGCACAGGCGCCAGTTCGGCCACGCCCGAGCCGCACATGGCGAGCCGCCTTTTGCGGGTGATGAGCAACGGCTCCAGGCTCAGCCTGGGCTCCTCTCCCAGGCTCGGGATGGGCTGCGACTGTTGGCTGGCGCTCCACAAGGAAAAATTCGGTTCCAGCGACCAGAACAGCGCGCCGACGGTTTGCCTCATGGCGGCCACCAGGTCGGCCGAGCGTGCATCCAGGTGTGGCTTGGCCCCGAGGAACGTCTGCGCCAGCCGGAAGCCGCCGGCGATGGCGGAGATGGTCAACGAGATTTCCGCTCCCGAGCGCCCTGCCTCATGGGTCCATATTTCCTGCCCGAGAAAATGGCTGGCCAGCTGTCCGGAGAAGGCAAACTCCGAGGCATACGGTTCCCGCACCCGCTTGCCATAGAAGGCCCGCGTCATGGGATAGACGACATTGCGCAGCAACAGGCCATCGAACTTGTGCCGCCGATAGAGCGGCGTCACGAAGTCAAAATTGCCTTGGTAGACCGGACGCAAGAGCCGCTCCACCCACTCCGGCTCGACGGTCGTGGACAAGGGCGAGACCACCGCCACGGCCGAAACCCGCAGCAACTCGGCCGCGGCCAGCGTGATCCGCAAGGCGGTTCCCGTTTCCGGCCCGCCGGGATACTGCACGCTGAAAGAGTGCAGCGTGCGCAGGGTGTGCAGACCTGAGATGCGCTCCAGGTCGGTGATCGATGCTCCGCCCGCCAGGTCAGTGGACTGGTCGCGGGAGCCGGCGTCGGGATTGATGATGACCGCCCGTTCCCGGGGGAAATATTTCACCAGCCCGGCACGGATCGCCTGCACCACCGGGCCGACGGTGTCGGCGTTGTTGTAGGTGGGCACTCCGACGAGTATGTCCGCCTCGCCGACGCTGATCAGCTGGCGAAGAAATTCGTCGGTGAGAATGCTCTCCTCAGGCAATCCGTGCCTCCACTACCGCCGTTTGTCCGAGCCGCCGGGTTTCATAGCCGCCGCAGCCGAAACCAGTAGAACTGGTAAGGTCCCATGGTCAACAGGTAGGGGAGGTCCCCTATCCTGGGAAAAACGTTCCTGCCGAACATCTCGATCAAGATGTTGCCTTTGAAGCGCCGCAAATCCAGCTCCACGGCCTGGGCAGAGCTGGACAAGTTATTCACCACCAGGATGGTTTCCTTCTCCAGCTGCCGGACATAGGCCAGAATTCTGTGATTGGCGGGGTACAGGAACTCTATCGATCCCCGTCCGAATACGGGCGTTGATTTGCGCACCTTGAGCAACCGCTTCATCCAGGACAGCAGCGAGTGCTCAAAGCGCTTCTGAGACTGCACGTTGACCGCCTGAAAGCCATACACCGGATTGAGCATGAGCGGCGAATAGAGCCTCTCCGGGTCGGCGGAAGAAAATCCGCCGTTCCAGCCCCCCTCCCATTGCATGGGAGTGCGCACCCCGTTGCGATCGCCCAGGTAAATGTTGTCTCCCATGCCGATTTCGTCGCCGTAGTAAATGATAGGAGTGCCGGGCAACGACATGAGCATGCCGTTCATGAGCTCGATGCGCCGGCGGTCGTTGTCGAGCAGAGGGGCCAGGCGGCGGCGAATGCCCAGGTTGATGCGCATGCTCTTGTCACGGGCGTAGTGGTCATACATGTAATCCCGCTCCATGTCCGTGACCATCTCCAGCGTAAGCTCATCATGATTGCGCAAAAACAGGGACCACTGGCAGGTGGCGGGAATCTGCGGCGTTTGTTTCAGGATCTCCGTAATCGGCTTGCGGTCTTCCAGTTTCACCCCCATAAACATTCTGGGCATCAGGGGAAAGTGGAATGCCATGTGGAACTCATCGCCCTCGCCGAAGTAGGCGCGCAGGTCAGCCGGCCACTGGTTGGCCTCCGCCAGCAGCATCCTGCCGGGATAGTACCGGTCCAGCTTGCTGCGCAGTTCCTTCAGGACAGCATGCGTCTCGGGCAGGTTTTCACAGGATGTCCCTTCCCGCTCCACGAGGTACGGCACGGCATCCAGGCGAAAGCCGTCGACTCCGATGTCCAGCCAGAATTTCATGGCTTTCCACATTTCCTCGCGCACCGCCGGATTGTCATAGTTCAGGTCGGGCTGGTGGGTGAAGAAACGATGCCAGTAGTACTCCCGGGAAACCGGGTCCCAGGACCAATTGGACAACTCGGTGTCCAAGAAGATGATGCGCACGCCCTGATATTTTGCGTCGGTGTCGCTCCAGACGTACCAGTTGCGCCGGGGATTGTCCCGCGAACTGCGCGACTCCTGGAACCAGGGATGCTGGTCGGAAGTGTGGTTCAGCACCATTTCCATAATCACGCGGATGCCGCGTTCGTGGGCCGCCTGCAGGAAGGTCTTGAAATCTTCCAGATTGCCGTAGGCGGAATGGACAGAGTAGTAATCGGAAATGTCATAGCCATCATCGCGCAGCGGCGAGGGGAAAAACGGCATGAGCCAGACGGCATTTACGCCCAGTTCCTGCAGGTAATCGAGTTTCTGCGCCAACCCGCGGAAATCCCCGATTCCGTCCCCGTTAGTATCGTAAAAAGTGCGGACATGCACCTGGTAGATGACGGCATCCATGTACCAGACAGCGTCCTGAGTCAGCGGCAAGGCTTCTTCTCCCTCCGCGTCTCACTCAAAATAGTCAATCCCGCCCTCCGACCGCACCCGCCGCCGGACGCAAAGAATATGGGCCGGTACACGCTGCGGGTTAAGCTCAACATAGTTGCGCGGTCCTCGCCAGACATAGCGCGCGTCAGTCAACAAATCATGCATCTGGTAGGGCTGCCCAGGACCGAGGCGCCATTCATCCAGGGGGAGATCGACCCAGCCCGACTGGGTGTGGAACGGATCCAAGTTCACCGCGACCACAATGATATTCCGCGAGTCCTCGCTCACCTTGCTGTAGGCGATGATCTGGTCATTGTCCAACCCATGAAACCGCAGACTCCAGTCGCCCTGCAGGGCCGGATTCTGCCGACGAATCCGGTTGATCGTGGCGATCAATTTCGAAAGGCTGCTGGGGTGATCGATGGGCCAGTTGCGAATCTGGTATTTCTCGGAATTCAGATATTCCTCGCTGCCCTCGCGCACGGCCCGGTGTTCGCACAGCTCGAACGCCGGCCCGTAGATTCCATAGTTCGCCCCCAAGGTGGCGGCCAACACCAGACGAATGACAAAGGCGGGGCGGCCGCCGCGCTGCAGGAAATCGGTGAGAATATCGGGAGTGTTGGGCCAGAGACTGGGGCGAAAGAACTCGCGCAGATCGGTCTGCGTGATTTCCTTAAAGTAGTCCATCAACTCCCGCTTGTAATTTCGCCAGGCGAAATAAGTATAGGACTGCGAAAATCCCAGCTTGGCAAGCTGGTACATGACCATGGGCCGGGTAAACGCCTCCGATAAGAACAGCACGTCGGGATATCGGCCCTTGATGTCGGTGATGAGCCATTCCCAGAAGGCGAAGGGCTTGGTGTGAGGATTGTCCACGCGAAAGATGCGAATCCCCTGCTCTATCCAGTACAAGACCACGCTGCGCAGTTCCTCCCAGAGCTCGGGGCCATTCTGGCTGGCAAAATCCAGCGGATAGATGTCCTGATATTTCTTGGGTGGATTCTCGGCATACTGCACCGTGCCATCCGGCCGCATACGAAACCATTCGGGATGCTCGCTTACATAGGGATGATCCGGTGCGCACTGGTAGGCCAGGTCCAGCGCAACCTCGAGCCCCAGGCCTCTGGCCCGAGCCACCAGGCTGTGGAATTCCTGCAAGCTGCCCAGCTGGGGGTGGATTGATTTGTGACCGCCTTCCTGGGCTCCGATCGCCCAGGGACTGCCCACGTCGGCCGGGGTGGCTTGCTCCGAGTTATTGACACCTTTGCGGTTTACGCGCCCGATGGGATGTACCGGCGGCAGATAGACAACGTCAAAGCCCATGGCCGCCACGTAATTCAGGCGATTGGCGCAATCCTGCAAAGTTCCAGGAACTGCAGGCTCGTCGCTGCAGGAACGGGGAAACAATTCGTACCAGGCGCTGAAACGCGCCTTTTCACGATCACCCACGACCACCAATTCCCTGCCGTATCTGGTGGCACACCGGCGGTCACCGTGACGGATCATCAGAGCCCTGAGTTCCGGGCTTGCCGCCCTTTCCACAGCACGGGGCATATCTTGAGACGCCAGTCGCCGTATTTGTTCCGCAGCGGAGGCAAGGGCAGCTTCGTCCTGGCCCCGCGCTCGCGCCGCAGCGGTATCGATCAAGTGAATTCCAACGAGAATGTCGACCGCGAGATCCTGGCCAGCTTCAAATTTCTTTCCCAGGTCCCGTACCCAGGACTGGAAAGGATCCGGCCAGGCTTCGAGAGTATAGAAATGGCTTCCCTCGGCCCTGACGCGGAATTCGCCCTGCCAGCGATCGTTGACCAGCGGTTTCATGGCAACTTCGTGCCAGCTCGATTCCGTGGCGGCGCGATGCTGGAGAACGGCGTAAAGAACGTCATGGCCGTCAGCGAAAATATCGGCCGTGACCGTCACCAGCTCACCCACCGTGCGTTTGATGGGAAAGCGTCCGGCATCCACTTCCGGGTGTACGTTCTCTATCACCACTCTGTGGAGCACGGCCTGAAGCTCACCTTCGTTCGCCAGCGCCGCCGGAACTGAAGGTGAAGACTTGCCCGATTTGACTGGGTTTGCCATGGTCGCAAGGACAATATTTCGAAGTGGGACGCAATGGCGTGCGCCCACCGCAGCGGAAAAATCCTGGAATTCCAGCTTATCTTCTCAATCTATCACACCAATGCGCAGGACCTGCCCTGGCCCCGGTACTTTCGGAAGTCCGAGAATCAGGTGACGCAACGGCTATCGAGAACCAGGAGTGTCTTCGGTGACGTAGACCGCGGCCTCGGACGGGTCGAGCCGGACAGAGACCTTTTTATTCGCCCGCACCCGCTCGGGCACAGGCGCCGCTGAGTTGCCGCCATAGGCCGCGCCGCCTGTCCAAACCGCCAGACGCAAGGCTCGCGCCGAGGCGGGAAGCGACAGACTCTGGGCCCGGTGTGAGAAATTACACAGAATGATGGCTCCTGAGCCCGACGGATCCGACCGCCTGAGCACCAGCCATTGGCCTTCTTCCTCATACTGCGCTTCGGTCAAATCTTTGCGAGGTTTGTGCAGGCATGGGTGACGTTTGCGTAGCGCGATGAGGTCGTGGTACAGGCGCAGTATTTGGGCGTGTAGAGACTGAGCGGGTTTCGACCAATCCAGGCGGCTGGCTTCCAGAGTTCGGGGCGCTTGCGGGTCGGGAAAATCATCTTGCGGGAAGTGCGCGCTCATCTCGCGCTTGCGACCCTCGCGCACCGCTTTCGCCAATCCCTCATCTTCAAAGCTGGTGAAATACAGAAACGGCGCTGTTTCGGCGTACTCCTGTCCCATGAACAGAAGAGGCAAGAAGGGAGAGCAGAGGGTAAACACGGCGGCCAGCTTCACCGCGGGGAGCGGAACCAGGGCCGGAAGCCGCTTGCCCCCGCTGGTATTGGCTACCTGGTCATGATTCTGCACAAAGCCGACGAACTGCTCGCCCGGCCTCTGTCTGGAGGAACTGCCGAAGCGCCGCCGGCGGTAATGCGAATATTTTCCGTCCATCACGAAGCCCTCGACCACAGACTTGGCCAGATCGCTGAGGGAGCCAAAGTCTGCCAGGAATCTTTCCCGCCGCCCGGTGA
>CAYOZX010000007.1:23856-32313 GCA_964408515.1 uncultured Acidobacteriaceae bacterium
GCCAGATCGCTGAGGGAGCCAAAGTCTGCCAGGAATCTTTCCCGCCGCCCGGTGAGCAGGCCATAGACAGCATGGTGAAAATCGTCGTGCCATTGGGCGTCGATGGCATAGCCCCCGGCGGAACGAGGATTGATAATGCGCACGTCTTCAAGATCGCTTTCGGCAATCAGCCACGCTTTACGCCTCAGACGCTCTGCCTGGGCGTGAAAGGATTCCGAAAGTTCCTCCAGGATGTGGCGCGCGCTGAAGTCGTAGATGCCATGGACGGCGTCGAGCCGGAGGGCGTCCACGTGATATTCGGTCAGCCAGTACAAGGCATTGTCGATGACCCAGCGGCGAACACCGTCACTTTCCGGGCCGTCGTAGTTGACGGCCTTGCCCCAGGGTGTGTGGTAGGCGTCGGTGAAGCAGGGACCAAATTCGGGCAGGTAGTTCCCTTCCGGCCCCAGATGGTTATAGACCACGTCGAGCACGACCGCCAGGCCGTGCTGGTGGCAGGCATTAACCAGCTTCTTGAGGCCGGTGGGGCCGCCGTAGCTCGATTGCGGAGCATACAGGTGCACGCCGTCGTAGCCCCAATTTCTTCCTCCAGGAAATTCCGCCACCGGCATGATTTCCACCGCGGTGATGCCCAGGTCGCATAGATATGGCAGGCGCGGAATCACGCCCTCGAATGTTCCCTCAGGCGTAAAGGTTCCCACGTGAAGCTCATAAAGGATGAAATCTTGCAGGGGAATTCCTCTCCAAGCTTGATCCGACCACGAAAACGATGATGGATCGACGATCCGTGAAGGGCCATGCACGCCGTGGGGCTGCCAGCGCGACACCGGATCGGGACGTTCGTGCTTGCCGTCGAGAACGTAGAGATAGTCTGCGCCCGCTTCAATTCCGTCTACGGTGGCGACAAACTCATCGCCGGGCATGCGGCTCATGGAAACCGTTCGCCCCGGCGCGCCCAGGATGCGGACGGCCATCCGGGAACGATTGGGCGCCCACACGCGAAAATCCACGCCGCCCGCGCGCACTGATGCGCCATATTGCAGCCGCCAGGCTGGACCACGGCGACTAGGTCGCATTCGCGCCGGCCTCATCGTGAATCAGGAGCGCTATGGGAAGATGGGCAAAAACTTCCGCCAGCGGAAGAACAAGATCGTCATTGCGTGATACTGCGGACAACAGGCGCCCGGTGAAGATTTCGCGATACGGTCCCAGGGGCAGCCGGCGGCGCAGGACCAACTCGGTGTCCGTCCAGGCGGGAGCGCCGCAAGGACGGTGTGCGGGCACACCCAGCTGAGTGAAGAACCGCCCGGCGGCAACGACCGCCGTTGTTCCGCGAAATGATCGTACGAATGCGACCGCGTTTCTTGACCATTCTCCACTGGCTCGAAGGGGTTCATAGCTTCCCCGCGCAAACAGCGCACGACGGCTTCGGCGGAATCGCAGAGCGGTGCGGGTGACATACATCTTGATACGTCCGTCGGCAGGCTCAGCTAGCAGCCGGTCCACCAGTTCACACTGCGGGCGGCCGTCCTCCTCCTGCAGTTGGGCCAGCAATGCCTGCAGGTGGGCATAGTCAACCGGGCGACGATTATCCGGGTCGGCCAAACTGAAGTTCCAGATTTCGCTACCCTGATAAAAGTCGGGGAGGCCCGGTGATGTAGTCTTCAGCAGGGTCTGCGACAGAGAGTTGTAGATTCCTGCGGTCGCGATGGCGCCTTGAAAGCCCAGGAAATCATTCAGGAAGGCCCTACTGGTGGTGCGGTCGAGTATGCTGTCCAGAAAGGCGTGAAAGGCGCTTTCATACTCCGTGTTGGGACTGACCCAGCTGGTATGAACCTTGGCCTCGCGCAGCGCCTTCTCCATGTAGACGTGGATGCGACGCGCGAACTGGCGGTACTCATCATCGTTCATGGGCGCTAAAGGCCAGACGCCGGCGAGAGTCTGGTAGAGGAAGTACTCCTCGTTGGCGCCAGGGACGGGTTCGCCCGCCACCGCTACTTTCCGGGGTAGATTCAGCCGCTGCCAGCCACGGACGGCACGGTACCATTCCGAGGGAATTTCCGAGAGAACGTTGATGCGCGCCCGAACGTCTTCGCTTCTCTTGGTGTCGTGGGTCGAGCTGGTCAGCATGGCGTTTCGCCACAGCGCCCGGCGAGCGCCATTCCGGCCATGGAGCGCGGCCATGGAAGTGCCGAAGGTTTCCGGCGAACCGCCCACTTCATTCAAGGAAAGCAACGGGCAGTAACGGTAGAACGCAGTGTCCTCCAGACCCTTGGCCATCACGGGTCCGGTCAGCTGCTGAAACCGCATGACGAACATGCGCCGCTCAGCGCGGTCGGTTTCGCCGATGGAGTCCGGCGCCTTCAGCAGCAGGAGATCCTGGATGAAGTCAAACACCGACGCGCTGGTAGCGGGATTGCGCCGCTTGGCGCTGCGGATGGCAAACCGGACGTAGCGCTCGTCCTGCTCGTCGGGGTGCTGCGTGTCCAGGCGGACATAGGTCCGATACACGGGGAAGCAAGCGATCACTTCCCGCAGCGCGTCCCGCAAGCTCTCCAGGGTGAAATCCCGCGTACGACGGTGCTGCTCCGATATCCGGTCCAGGCGCCGCGAGAGGACGTTCAGCTCGCTCGACATCGAGACCTGCATAACCAGGCGCTTGCTCTCGTAAATCAGGTCAGAATAGCTCTGCGACCACCCCGTCAACTGCCGGTAGAGGCGCTGAAAAACCCGGCGTTTGCCCCCGTCGACAAACACTCCGTTTAGAAGGTTGAGGAAGCCATAACCGGTCGTCCCTTCAATGGCCCAGCCGGGTCGCAGTTCCTCGTTGCCGACCAAAATCTTTTCTGCCGCCAGGTAGATGCGCCGGCGGTCTTGCGTTATGCCGGCGGTTATGCCGGCAGGCGGAGACTGTCCCGGAAGGGGAGCCTGCGTCTGGAGGTCCTGGAAATATTTCAGCGGGTCGAACAGGCCGTCGGGGTGGTCGATGCGAATTCCTGAGACCAGCCCTTGCTGAATGAGATCGAAGGGAATGCGGTGTACGACGGAAAAGACCTCCGGATTCTCCACCCGGATGGCGGCCAAGTCGTTAATGTCAAAGAAGCGGCGGTAGTTGGTCTCGTCGGACGCGACGCGCCAGAAGCTCAAACGATAAGCCTGGCCTTCCAACAGCTTCTCCATCTGATCGAAGCTATAGGGATCGTCCTTGCTGCCATTGATCACACTCAAAACCTGGTTGAGGACTGTGCGCGTAACCTCGCTGCCTTCGGCCAGGGCAAGCAGCCTGCGTTTGATCACTTCCTTCTCCCGGCGCGCTTCCCGCACTTTGCCCAGGTCGTTTTCCTCGCGCGAGGGCAGGTGGGAGAGGGCGGTCAAGATGCTTTCCAACTCCAGCACATAGCCGTCGTTCTCGGGCAGATGCTCCTTGACTGCTTTCAGGACCTGCTCCAGCAGCAAGGCCCACGAGCGCGGGGCCAGCGGGAAAGACATCCCCAGGCAGTCCAGCCCGAAAGCTCCGGCGCTGTAGGTAACGCGAATCGACTGGTTCTCCAGCACCAGGCCGAACTGATCCGGCAGAAAGGGCAGGAGCACCTTATTCGCCAGCTCGGCTTTAGGAGGATTCCAGTCGACGTCGAAATAAGCGGCATATTCGGAGCTGGGCCCGTTCTCCAGCACGTCCCACCACCACAGATTCGAGGAGTGGGTGATGCACATGTGATTGGGGACGACGTCCATGACCAGTCCCATGGCATGCTTTTTCAGCTGGGCGGCAAAGACCGCAAATTCTTCCTCGCTGCCGATCTCGGGGTTGAAGCGGGTATGGTCGGTTACATCGTAGCCGTGTCGGCTTCCGGGATGCGACATCAGGAAGGGCGAGGTATAGCAGTCAGTG
Source organism: uncultured Acidobacteriaceae bacterium (assembly GCA_964408515.1). Lineage (GTDB taxonomy): Bacteria > Acidobacteriota > Terriglobia > Terriglobales > Acidobacteriaceae > CAYOZX01. Next base: position 27,749 of record CAYOZX010000007.1, read on the forward strand.
ATTCCCAGCCCGTCAAGATAGGCCACCAGCGACGCCGCCTGAACAAAGGTGCATGACGAGTTCAGCTGGAGCCGATAGACGGAACAGGGGACGTACGCCGGTTCGGAGGAAGCCCGTGATTTCACTGAATCGCCTCGGTCGCCTTCCGGGGCCATGATAACGAAGAGCGCTGCATGGAAGCCCCATGCAGTATAAACAGACGCGAGGTCCGTCCGGCTGAGGAATCGAAGCGTCCGGCTCGCAACCGGATGGGCCGGAATCCGGCGCTCTGCGGAATTTGCTGATACCCTGTTTTCAGTTTCATCTGCGGCCGAAACCGCAGGGCAGGGGAGAATCAGAAATCGGTGATGTCGCCAACTGGCCGCGCGATGAAACGACTTTCATGGAGATGGGATGGAACGTTACGTCTGCATTCATGCTCATTTTTATCAGCCGCCGCGCGAAAATGCCTGGCTGGAAGCCGTCGAGTACCAGGATTCCGCGTATCCCTATCATGACTGGAACGAGCGGGTCACAGCCGAGTGTTATGCCCCCAACAGCGCCTCACGAATCCTCGATGGCGATGGCCGAATTCTGCAGATCGTCAACAACTATTCCCGCATCAGCTTCAACTTCGGCCCAACATTGCTCTCCTGGATGGAACAGAACAGCCCCGATGTCTACCAGGCCATCCTGAACGCCGACGGTGAGAGCCAGCGCCGGTTTTCGGGACATGGCTCGGCGGTAGCGCAGGCCTACAACCACATGATCCTTCCCCTGGCCACCCGCCAGGACAAGCACACGCAAATCCTGTGGGGGATTCGTGATTTCGAAAGCCGGTTCGGCCGGCAGCCCGAGGGGATGTGGCTGCCGGAGACTGCGGTGGACTTGCAGACCCTGGAAGTTCTGGCGGACCTGGGCATCAAATTCACCATCCTCGCCCCTTATCAGGCGGGCCGAGTGCGACCCTTGGGGGGACGCGCCTGGCGTAAAGTCGACGGCGGAAGAATCGATCCCTCGATGGCCTACGCCGTGCGCGTGCCAGGGGGCAAGACAATAACCGCGTTCTTTTACGACGGACCCATCTCCCGGGCCATCGCCTTCGAGGAACTGCTGGCTGATGGCAGGCAGTTTTCCGAGCGCCTGCTGGGAGCTTTTTCCGACAGCCGTACATGGCCGCAGCTGGTGCACATTGCCACGGACGGCGAGACCTATGGTCACCACCGCTCTTATGGGGATATGGCCCTCGCCTTTGCCCTGAACTACATCGAGTCCGGGCAGCAGGCGAAGCTGACGAACTACGGAGAATATCTGGAACGCCATCCACCCACCCATGAGGCAAAGGTGATCGGCAACACGTCCTGGAGCTGCGCCCACGGCATCGAGCGCTGGCGCAGCGATTGCGGCTGCCACTCGGGAGGCCATACCGGTTGGAACCAGCAATGGCGCGCCCCTTTGCGTCAAGCCCTGGATTGGCTCCGGGACGCGTCTGTCCCACGCTACGAGGCGGCCGCGGCAAAGTTGTTTTCCGACCCATGGCAGACGCGCGAGGCTTACATTCAAGTGCTTCTTGACCGCTCCCGTGAGAACGTCATGGGCTTCATGAACCGGCAAGCCGGGCGTGAACTCTCTCTAGGGGAGGTCGAGAATGGGCTGCAGCTGCTGGAGCTGCAGCGGTACCTGATGCTGATGTACACGAGCTGTGGGTGGTTCTTTGACGACCTTTCCGGCATTGAGACCGTGCAGGTGATCCAGTACGCGGCGCGCGCACTGCAGCTTGCCGATCAGCTGTTCGCGGAGGACCTGACCGCTCCCTTGCTCGATCTCCTTTCCCAGGCCAGCAGTAACCTGGCCGAGCAGGGGAACGGACGTCAAATCTACGAGCGGCTGGTGCAGCCGGCGATGGTGGACCTGGAAAAAGTGGGCGCGCACTACGCCGTCAGCTCCCTGTTTGAGGATTACGGCCCGAAGACCAGGATTTACTGCTATGACGTCGAACGAACCGAAGCCCGCTCCATGCGGCAGGGGAAATTACGGGCCTTGCTGGGACAGATCCACGTGACTTCGGAAATCACCTGGGCATCCGATCGGCTGATCTTCGGCGTACTGCAGATGACCGACCATAGCATTGTGGGCGGAGTGCGCAAATTCCAGGATCAGGGGGCGTATCTGGAGTTGGAGCATGAATTGGATTCAGCTCTGGCCACCGCCGAGCTGGCCGAGATCGTGCGCCTGGTCGATAAGCACTTCGGGTCGAGCACCTATACGTTGCGGCTGCTCTTCCGCGATGAGCAAAGGAAAATTCTGAATGCCCTGCTTGAGGAAGCCACCAATCAGGCCCGTGTGCTTTACCGGAATTTCCACGATGAGCATGCGCCTCTGATTCGCTTTGTCACCGATTTGGGCGTTCCCCTGCCCCGGCGCTTTCGGCTGGCCGTCGATTTCACATTGAATTCGGACTTGCTGGAGGAGATCTCGCGCGACGAGGTTGACGTCCAGCGGGCGAAGGAGATTCTGGAGGAGGTGCGGCGTACCGGAGTTCAGCTCGACGCCGTGACCCTGGAATTCGCGCTGCGTCACACGATCGAGCGTTCGTTCCGGCAATTTGGCGGCGAGCCCACGGCACCCGGCCTGATCCAACGGTTGGAGCAAACCGTCGATTTGGCTGTCTCCCTGCCCTTCGAGGTCCGCTTGTGGGAGGCACAAAACATCTATTACAGAGTCATGCGCGAACAGGCGCCGGAGGTTAAGCGCCAGGCTGAGCAAAGCCTTTCGGATGCGCAGGCATGGATGGAAAGTTTCACCCGATTGGGCGACAAACTGCGAGTCAAGGTGCAGATCGCCAGCTCGCCCGACGCTTGAAGCGACACGACCCGCAGACTGCCCCGCTGCCTCCTGGCGTCCCCCCTATATGGCCAGACACACGGACTTGGTTTCGGTGTAGAGTTCCAGGGCCTCGTGTCCCATCTCCCGTCCCCAGCCGGACTGTTTGTAGCCGCCAAAGGGCAACGCCGGGTCGAGCACGTTGTAACAGTTGATCCACACGGTGCCCGCGCGCAGCTTCGACGCCAGGCGGTGCGCCTGGCTGACGTCGCGAGTCCATACCGCAGCCGCCAGCCCGTAAACCGTGTCGTTGGCGAAAGCGGCGACCTCCTCCGGCTCATTGAACGGGATCGCCGTGACCACAGGCCCAAAGATCTCCTCCCGCACAACCTTCATCTCGGGCTTCACATCGACCAGGACGGTGGGTTCGACGAAATATCCCGCGCCCTCCCTGCGGCGCCCGCCGGTCACAGCTTTGGCGCCTTCGCGAGCACCGGCCTCAAGGTATCCGCACACCCGCTCGAGCTGTTCTTGCGAGACCACGGGACCCATGTTGGTGTTGGGGTCGATTCCCGGCCCCATGCGATATTTCTTCGCTACGTTGGCTACCCCTTCGATCACCTGGTGGAAGACTGCCTGGTGGACGAAAAGCCGTGAGCCGGCGGTACAGCATTGTCCCTGGTTGAAGAAACTGGCGTTGGCGCTGCCGCTGATGGCGGTCTTCATGTCTGCGTCCGCGAGCACAACGTTGGGGCACTTGCCGCCCAGTTCCAGGGAAACCTTCTTCAGATTGCCGGCTGCGGCCTTGACGATCAGCCGGCCCACTTCCGTCGAACCGGTGAACGCGATCTTGTCCACATCGGGATGCGCCGCCAGGGCCGCGCCGGCGGTTTCGCCGAATCCCGGAACTATGTTAATGACGCCCGCAGGAAATCCCGCCTGCATCACCAGTTCGCCCAGGCGTAACGCGGTGAGAGGGGTTTGTTCCGCCGGCTTCAGCACCAGCGTGCATCCTGCCGCCAGCGCCGGAGCCATCTTCCACGACGCCATCATGAGGGGGAAATTCCAGGGAATGATCTGACCTACGACTCCAACCGGTTCGCGTAAGGTGTAAGCGAAGTACTTGCCGGCCGCGGGACTGGCCAGAGGGATGGTGTTGCCTTCCACCTTGGTCGCCCAACCAGCCATATAACGAAACATCTCGACGGCGGAAGGCACGTCGACCGCGCGGGAGAAAAACAGCGGTTTTCCATTGTCGAGGGTTTCCAGTTCCGCTAATTCCTCGAGATTCGCCTCAATCAAGTCGGCCAGCTTCCACAGCAGGCGTCCGCGCTTTGAGGGAGAAAGATCCCGCCACGCGGCGCTTTCAAACGCCTTGCGTGCGGCCCGGACGGCGCGGTCCACATCGGCTGCTTCCGCCGAGGCCACTCGCGCCAGCACTTCTCCGGTCGCGGGATTGTAGGTTTCGAAGGTCTTGCCTGAAGCCGTTTCCACCCACTGGCCGTCGATCAGCATGGGTCTGGGCTTGCTGAGAAACTCTAATACGCTGGCCTGTACCTGACCGGGCGCGATGGTTGTCGCCATGATTCCCCCTGCCGATGATGAATGGTTAAAGGAGCTTTACGGACTGTCTTCATTCTCGCTGTCGCGGAGTGGCAAAGCCAGTATACCCAAGCCCGGAGAGCCGCCGGCCGACCAGCCGCGCGCCTGGCCTCGTGCCTGGCTTCGGCCCCGCTTCCGGCTTGATCCCCGAGGCCGAGGCG
>CAYOZX010000007.1:32323-32936 GCA_964408515.1 uncultured Acidobacteriaceae bacterium
GAAGCCCTCAACTCCAAACTCGGCTCCCGCTTTTCGCCGGCCGACATGCGCCGCGCTTGGCGTCGGTCATGGTTTCGGTTATGGTTTAGGATGGAGCACCCGAAGCGGCGGACGTTCACCGCCCTGAATGCAAGTCCCTATGCCCGAAACCGCCACGCTGCTGGTAACCTGCCCGGACCGCAAGGGCCTGGTGGCAGGAATCTCAAGTTTCATTTTCCGCCACGGCGGCAACATTCTCCAATCGGACCAGTACACCGACCTCGAAGCCGGCGTTTTCCTGGCCCGTTTCGAATGGAATTGCGATGGCTTCCAGATTCCGCGCGATCAGATCGGCTCGCGATTTCAGACGCTGGCGGACGAATTGGGAATTCACTTCGAGCTACACTTCAGCGATCATGTTCCCAAAGTCGCCATTTTTGCCTCCCGACTGCCCCATTGCCTGGAGGACCTCCTGCAGAGACGGCAGGCGGGAGAATTCAACGCTGAAGTCGCAGTCGTCATCAGCAATCATGAGGACGCGGGCGGGATTGCGGCCCGCTACCGCGTTCCGTTTCTCTGCTTCCCCATTACTCCCGGCAATAAGCGGGAACAGGAGGCCCTCGAGCTGCGAGAA
>CAYOZX010000008.1:0-30019 GCA_964408515.1 uncultured Acidobacteriaceae bacterium
GCGCACTTGGCGGACGCGGAGCTGGCGATGGGGTGGCGATTGCGAAACATGCTGGCGAATCCGGGCGTGGCCTTAACGTGGTGGGATCAGGCCGTATGGGCGGAGCGCTTGGGTTACGCGCAGCAAGAGGCGAGCCTTTCGGCGGGGGTCTTTCGGGCGCTGCGCGAGAGCAACCTGCGACTGTTGGAGTCGGTCCCGCGCGCACGGTGGGTGGAGTGCTACGGGGTCCACGAGGTACGCGGACGGCAAACGGTCGAGGAGTTCGTCCGCTTGGAAGCGGCACACGACTTGAACCATCTTCGGCAGATCGACCGCATCTTGGGTGGGCGTATGGCCGAGCAGTCGTGATGGCGCGGGAATGCCGCCAAACAACCGAGGGTGCATCGGGAATCGCGGTTTACATCTCGTTAAGCAACGGAAGCGTGGGCAAGGTCGTGCTGGCTCACGGTTCCGCATCGCTCGCAAACGAACGAGCGAGTCCACTCGGCATATTCGCGCTTAAGCTGGAAAAGATGAATTAGAGCCACAGCGGGCCGGCCGGCGACGACGAAAGCGGAATGATCTATCCCATCGTAAAGTATGGAAACCCGGTTCTGGAAAAGCCCTCCGCGCCGGTCAGCGTATTCGACGATGCCCTGAGGAAGCTGGTCGAGGACATGTTCGAGTCCATGTACGCGGCGCATGGCGTGGGCCTGGCAGCGCCCCAGATCGGGATGTCGATACGACTGGCGGTGATCGATGTGACCTTCAAAGAAGATCCGAAGGCCAAGCTGGTGATCGCCAACCCGGAGATCATTCACACGGAAGGACGGCACACGCAGAACGAAGGCTGCCTGAGCATTCCCGAATTTCGCGAGCCCGTGACCCGCGCCCAAAAGGTGACCATCCGGGCGCAGGACGTCAACGGAAAATGGTTTGAGAGGACGGGCGAGGACCTGCTGGCGCGGGCGTTCCTGCATGAGACCGACCATCTGAAGGGAAAGCTTTACATCAGCCACATCAGCGCACTCAAGCGCGACTTCATGAAGCGCAAGATTCGCAAGCTGATGAAGGCGGGAGAATGGTAGGGATTGAGGAATTGAGTAATTGAAGAATTGAGTGATTGGTGATTGAGTAATTTAGCAATTGAGTAATTTAGCAATTGAGTAATTGAAAGTCTTCCGGGGGAGCTAACTTACTACATTATTGCATTATAAAAGTTATCCAATTACTCGATTATCCCAAAATTACTCAATCGCTCAATTACCCAATTGCCCAGTTCCTCCATGTCTTCGGCTGGCACGATCGTCTTCTGTGGCACTCCGGCATTTGCCGTGCCCACGCTGGAACACTTGCTGGAGGCGGGTTTCATCGTACCCCTCGTGGTGACGCAACCGGACCGCCCCAAAGGCCGTGGCATGGCGCTTGCGCCCTCAGCGGTCAAGCAGCGGGCCCTGCAGGCCGGGCTGCCAGTCAGCCAGCCGGACAAGATCAGGGACAACGAAGAGTTTCATTCGCAACTCGCCGCTCTGAAGCCGGACGCGATCGTCGTGGTGGGATACGGCCGCATCATTCCGCCATGGATGATCGACCTGCCGCGGCTGGGCAATGTCAACCTGCACGCGTCCTTACTGCCGAAGTATCGCGGAGCAGCGCCGATCCAGTGGGCCATTGCCCGGGGAGAGAAGGTCACGGGAGTGACGACCATGCGCATCGACGCCGGCCTCGATACGGGGGACATCCTGGAGCAGAAAGAGATCGCGGTCGGCCCCCTGGATACCGCCGAGACCCTGGCGCCACGGATGGCCGCAACCGGCGCCGTCCTCATGGTGGAGACCCTACGTGGACTGCACGCGGGCGCGCTCTCGCCAAGACCCCAGGATCACTCCCAGGCGACGTGGGCGCCCATCCTGAAGAAGGAAGACGGACGAATTGATTTTCAACGCCCTGCCGGGGAAATCCTGAATCGCCTGCGCGGCTTTCAACCGTGGCCGGGAGCGTATGCGAGCTTCCGGGGAAGAAATCTGCAGGTATGGGTGGCGCGGCTCGCGGACCGCAAGCTGCCCGAGTCCGAACTTGCGGTTGAAGCCGAACGCCTGTTTGTCGGGTGCGGCTCCGGTACTGCCCTGGAGCTGCTCGAAGTGCAGCTTGAAGGCAAGAAGCGAATCGCGGCTGCGGACTTCATCCGCGGATATCCTCCGCAAGCTGCAGAGAAGCTGGGCAGAACGGACCAGGGCTTCTGAGTCAGGAGTTCCTGGTTGTTGGTCACTTTCTTCAGCATTTCGAAGTATGCCGGTGTCTCCTGCGCGTTCGGCGGCATTTGACGTCCTCAGACGGGTGGAGGGGGGCGCGTATGCCTCCGAGCTTCTGCATTCCAGACAGTACGGGAAGCTCGCGGCCGCGGACCATGGACTGGCCACCGAACTCGTCCTGGGTGTGCTGCGCTGGCGTGCGGCGCTGGATGAGAACGTCAGCCGCTTTTGCGCAAAGCCGTTGGCGAAGCTCGATCTGGAAGTTCTGATCGCGCTTCGTCTGGCAGCGTATCAACTGCTGTTTCTGGACCGGATTCCAAAACATGCAGCCGTGGACCAGAGTGTCGAACTGGTGAAGCGTGCGCGCAAGAGTTCCGCAGCGTCGCTGGTCAATGCAATCCTGCGCAAGCTGGCGGAGACGGAGCGGGCGGAAGCGAAGGTTTCGCCGAGTGGCGGCGGGGCAGGCCTGGCCCGCATTCTGGCCCATCCCCGCTGGATGGTCGAGCGGTGGATGCAAGGGTACGGATGGCAAACGGCGCGCAAGATTTGCGAATACGATCAGAGCCCGCCGGTGACGACAATTCGCCTGGTGGATCCCGGGGCTGAGCAAGAGCTGAGGCGGGAGGGCATTCAGGTGGAGGCCGGTTTCTGTTTGCAGTCAGCGCGGCGGGTTCGGGATGGAAGTGTGGCTCGCAGCCGGATTCTGTCCGAGGGGCGGGTGGTGATCCAGGACGAGGCGTCGCAACTGGTGGCGATGCTGGTCGGACGCGGAAGGCGCATTCTCGACTGCTGCGCTGCGCCGGGCGGCAAGACCCGAATTCTGGCCGGGCGGAATCCTGACGCCGGCATCGTGGCGCTGGAATTGCACGAGCATCGGGCGCGGCTGTTGCGCCGTACGGTGCAGGAGAAAAATGTGGAAGTGATTCAGGCGGATGTGCGTGAGTTTCCCGCGGGCGCGCAGTTCGACCGCGTCTTGGCCGACGTTCCGTGTTCGGGAACCGGCACGCTGGCGCGCAATCCGGAAATCAAATGGAAACTGAAGGCAGAGGATCTTGGCGATCTGCAGGCACGACAGGTGGCCATCCTGGTGGCAGCCATGAGGCAGGTTGCGCCGGAGGGAAGGTTGCTCTACTCAACGTGTTCGCTGGAGAGGGAGGAGAACGAAGAGGTTGTGCAGAAAGCGGTGGCGCTCGAGCCGTCGTTCCGCGTGCGGGAGTGCCAAAAGGAACTGGAAGGCCTGTACGCCGAAGGCGAACTGATCTTGAAGGACTGGGATTCCTTGCTGAGCGGGCCCTACCTCAGAACCATTCCGGGAGTGCATCCCTGCGACGGTTTTTTGGCCGCCATGCTGGAAAGGACTCGATGAACGAGGCGCGGGGGCCGCTAGCGGACTTCAAAGTTCAGCGGCGAGCCGACGAGAATTTTTTCACCCGGCTCCGGAGTCTGCCGAACGATGATGCTGGCGGGTGAGACGGCAGAGGAAGGCGGCGCAGCCGGTTCCGGCGGGACCTGGGTTACAGTCCCCAACTTCATGCCGGCATCCTGCAGGGTCAGAGTTGCGCTGCCGAGGGGTTGTCCGACGAAGTTGGGCGTCACAAAGGCCTTGAACGGCTGCGGGCCGGCAATGAGCAGGCTGATTTTGGGCGCGGAGACGCTGCTGGCGTTGGGGGGCGGATCCTGGGACAGAACCTGGTCCGCCGTAGCGTCGGCGAGCTGCATCTGCGCGATGGCGGCAATATCCAGGCCGCGGCGCCGGATGTTGATATTGGCGGCGCGGGCGCTTTGATTCAGCACATTGGGAATCTGCACCCGCTGGGGCCCCAGGCTTTCAGCGACGCGAACCTGAAAGCCGCGCCGGACCTGACTTCCCGCGGGCGGCAGCTGGGAGAGAATACTGCCCTCCGGTTCCGTAGGGCTGTAATATTGCCGCTCCACGCTCAGCTCCAGTCCTGCTGCCGCGGCCACGAGCCGGGCTTCGGCGGGTGTCTTGTGGACCAGATCGGGCACGGAAACTTCCCGGCCGTGGATGGCCAGGCGCATGGCCGTAAGGGCAGAAATCAAGGCCACCGCGATCAACATCAGCGCCATCAGAGCCAGGCGGAAGAAGGCCTTCATCAGGAGAATTATAGACGCCCGTCTGGAGCGGAGCTTCCGTTCGAGGAGTGATTTATCATAAGTACGCTGTGCCGGCTGTCTGTGGGCAGCCGGACACCACTGCGAGGTCCCTATGAGCGCGCCGACGTTGCCTGCCGAGAAGTTGCATATGAGCCGGGAAGACATCAACCGCAAGCAGAAGGAGTACATCTTTCCCTCGGTCACGACCTACTTCGCCGACCCGGTCCCCATGGATCATGCCTTCATGCAGCACGTGTGGGACGTGGAAGGCAAGCAATACCTGGATTTCTTCGGCGGCATCGTCACCATCAGCGTGGGCCACTGCAATCCGCGCGTCATTGACCGCGCCAAAGCGCAGATTGACCGCCTGCAACATGTCTCCACCTGTTTCCCCAATGAGCCCATGGTGGCGCTGGCGGAGAAGCTGGCGCAGATCACGCCGGGCGCGTTGAAGAAGTCATACTTCACGAACAGCGGCACGGAGGCGAACGAGACCGCCATTCAGGTGGCCCGCATGCACACCGGGAACTTCGAGGTGGTGGCCCTGCGCCACGGTTACAGCGGGCGGTCGTCGCTGGCGCGCGGACTCACCGGCATGAATACCTGGCGCAAGGGCACGATTGAAGTCGGCATCGTGCACGCCATGAACCCGTACTGCTACCGCTGTCCGCTGGGATTGAAATATCCCGACTGTGAAGTGGCCTGCGTCAAAGATATTGAGAATGTGATCCAGTTTTCCACCTCGGGCCGCATCGCGGCGTTCCTGGCCGAGCCGATTCAGGGGGTGGGCGGATTCATCACGCCGCCGAAAGAGTATTTCAAGATGGCTTTCAGCATTGTGAAACAGTACGGAGGCGATTTCATCTCCGACGAAGTGCAGACCGGCTGGGGCCGCACCGGGCACAAGTGGTTCGGCATCGAGCACTGGGAGGTTGAGCCCGACATGATTACGGCGGCCAAGGGGCTGGGCAATGGCGTGCCCATCGGGCTGACCGTCGCCAAGCCGGAGATTGCGGACTCGTTTCAGGGTATGACGATTTCGACCTTCGGCGGCAATCCCGTGACCTGCGTCACGGCCAGGGCGGTCATCGACATTATCGAAGAGGATGACCTGCGCAGCAACGCGGCGGTGGTCGGCGGCTATTTCCGGACAAAGCTCGAAGAATTGCAATCGAAGCACGCCGTCATCGGCGACGTACGCGGCATGGGGCTGTTGCAGGCCCTGGAACTGGTCGAGGACCGTGGAACGAAGGCGCCGGCTGCGGCGCGCACCAACGCGCTGATGGAAGAGGCGAGGAAGCGCGGCCTGCTGGTGGGAAAGGGCGGGTTCTACGGCAATGTCATCCGCATGTCGCCGCCGTTGAATATCTCGAAAGCGGATGTTGATGAAGCAGTTCGAATTCTGGACGAGAGTTTTACGGCGATCAGGAACTAGTTAGTGTGTCTCGTCGGCGCCGGGCGCGAGGTCGGGCGTATCTATTTTCTGTGGGGCCGGGTTCGGGGGCGGCTCGGGTGGCGGTTGAAATTCTCCTGCTTCCTTCCCCGCCAGCGCCGTCTTCATGAAGTCCATCCAGATAGGCAAGGCGGCGCGCGCGCCAGTCTCTTTGGCTCCCAGAAACTTCTTTTCGTCGTAGCCCATCCACACCCCGCAAGTGATGGCCGGGGAAAACCCCACGAACCAGGCGTCAGTAAAATTGTTGGTGGTGCCGGTCTTACCGGCCAGGGGATATTTCATGCCGGCAGCCGCCATGGCGGTGCCGTGCTGCACCGCGTCCTGCAGCATGGAGGTCATGATGCGCGCGGTGCGGGGCCCGATCACGTCCTTCACGTCGGGGAAATTCTCTTCCAGCACACGGCCTTCGTAGTCGGTCACCTTGGTGATGTAGCGTGGAGTGATGCGCACCCCGTCATTGGGGAAGACGCTGAAGGCCGAAGTCTGCTCCAGGGGCGAGATCTCAACCGCTCCCAGCGCCACCGGAAGGTAGGGTGGAATGCTGGAAGTGATGCCAAAGCGGTGAGCGTAGTCGATCACCATCTTGATGCCCAGATTGTCAGCGAGCCTCAGGGCAGGAATGTTGCGCGACTGCGCCAGCGCCCGCCGCAGGGTAATCATGCCTTCGAACCTCTCGTCGTAATTGTGGGGATCATACGGACCTGACGCAGTGGAGAAGGTGATGGGAGCATCGAGGACAGTGTCCTCCGGCGTAGCGCCGCGGTCGATGGCGGCGGTATAGACGTAAGGCTTGAATGACGATCCCACCTGGCGCAGGGCCTGGGTGGCGCGGTTGAACTTGGAGAGATTGAAATCGCGCCCCCCGACCATCGCCTTGATTTCTCCGGTGGCGTTGTCGAGAGCAACCAGCGCGCCCTGTACGCCGGAATCCTGCTCCAGGCTGACACGGGCTCTGCCGTCGGGGTTCAGCGCAAGGACTTTTACGTAAACGATGTCGCCGGTGCTGGCGACTTGCTGAACGCGGTGGTGAGTCCAGGCGACATCGGCGGGCGTCAAGGCAGCCATGTACTTTCCTACGCGCAGCGTCAACCCGGCGGGCAAGACACCGGTGACCAGCGCATGGACATAGCCGTTGACTTCGGGGCCGGTGTCCCAGTCCGGATGCTGGTAGTTGGCTAGGGTCACGTCAGCGGCGACGATATTCTGCAATTGCCCTTTCCATCCGTGCCGACGTTCGTATGCGGCCAGGCCATTGAGCACGGCCTGGTTCGCGGCGCGCTGCAGGTCCATGTCGAGCGCAGTGTAGACCTTCAAGCCTCCTTCATGGACTTGATCGCTGCCGTACCTGCCTTCCAGATAGCGGCGGATTTCCTCCACGAAGTAAGGCGCCAGAGAATCGGGGTCGTGCGCCAACTGCAGACGAACCGGTTGGTCGCGCGCCACCGCCGCCTGCTGCGCGGTGACGAGCCCGTCTTCCAACATGGAATTGATCACCAGGTTGCGGCGCTTAAGGGCGCGGTCGGGGTGAGTGATCGGCGAATAGAAGGCCGGCGACTTGGGCAGGCCGGCCAGGAGCGCAGCTTCCTCCAGCGTCAGCCGCTTCGCCGGCTTGCTGAAATAGAACTGCGAAGCCGCCTCGAACCCATAGACGCCGTGGCCGAGATAGATCTGGTTGGCGTAGAGAGTAAAGATCTGCGGCTTGGTGAAGCGGCGCTCGATCTGTACCGCCAGGAGCGCTTCCTGGATCTTGCGGTGAAAGGAGCGGTCCGGGGAAAGAAAGAGATTGCGCGCCAGCTGCATGGTCAGCGTGGACGCGCCCTGCACTTTCCCACCCGAGCGGATGTCACGATAGGCGGCGCCAACGATCCGCCATAAGTTGATGCCCCAGTGCTGGAAGAAATCCTTGTCCTCGATCGACACCAGGGCCTGGCGCAGCACGAGGGGATAGTCCTCATACGACGCCACCACCCGGCGCTGCAAGGCGAAGGATCCGATAATTCGTTCCTGATCGTCGTAAAGCTCGGTGATGGAGCTGGGGCGATAGGATTCCAGTTGATCGACCTGGGGGAGATCGGTGGAGTAGACCAGCAGCAGCCCGGCCGTAGCTCCCAGCAGGGCCGCTACCAGGATGAGCAGAGCGAGAATCAGACGGCCGAACGTCCTGGTTTCGGGCGCGGCGGACGCCGTAGATTCCTGAAGAGGGAATTTCACGAGAGAAAAATCGTCGCTGACCCCTTCGCGTCGACCGGCGCGCTCGAACAGCTAAGGCGAAATCGAATCCCCGGCCAGTCCGATGGGGGGCAAACAAAATCGCGCACCCGGAGGCGCGCGATGCTAAGACCGCAACCGGTTAGGCGGCAATCTTAACCTGCCTTGCTCTTCAGGACCTGAATCGCTTTGTGCAACTGTTCGTCCTGTTGGGGCGCCGGTTTCTTTTCCTCCTGCGGGGGTGCAGCGCCATCCTCGTCCTCGGGAAGCGGGCCGTCATCGTCGCCGTCGGCCACCAGAATGTTCGGCGTCACCGCGCTGTCCTGAATCGCCTTGCCGCTGGGCGAGTAATACTTGGCAACGGACAAGATGAGCGCGGAACCGTCGGGGAACGGAATCACTTTTTGCACCGAGCCATCCCCGAAGGTTTTGTCGCCCACCACGTCACCACGCGCATTCTCCAGCACGGCAGCCGCCACGACCTCGGCCGCTCCCGCCGTACCCTTGTTCACCAGCACCACCAGGGGCAGGTTGGTCACCGCTTTGGAAGCGTCGGCATTGAAAGCCTCGCGGGGATACTTCTGCCCTTGCAGGTAGGTGATGGTTCCATGGTTCAGAAACAGGTTAGCGGTGGCGATGCCTTCGGACTCATCCCCTGCGGAGCAGTTGCGCAGGTCCAGAATGAGGTTTCGGGCGCCCGCCTTTTGCAGAGCGCGAACCTTATTCGCGATTTCCTGCGCCTTGCCCTTGGTGAATCCGTCTACCTGGACGTAGCCGATGCCGTCATCCATCATTTTGTCGGTGGCCGGAGGCACGGTCACGATATCGCGTGTAATGACGATCCTTTGCGGCTCTGCCCGCCGCGCCCGCACCAGCGCCACATTGACGTTCGATCCCGGCTGGCCCTGCAGCAGGTTGTGGATCTCCGCCAGCGAGATCTCACGCGTGCTCTTGCTCTCGATGGCTTCGAAGATATCCCCGGCCTGAACACCCGCCTTGTCCGCGGGTCCGCCTGGGATCACGGAAATGACCGCGGCATAGCCGAAGCGCTTGGAGACGGACGCTCCAATCTCCCCTCTGGCCTCAGTCTGGTTCGACCTGTATTCCTTGAATTCCGCCGCCGTCAGGAAGCTGGAGTTGGCGTCAAGCGATTCCAGCAGCCCGTGCAGCGCGCCGTCAGTGACCGCAGGGATATTAGGCTCTTCGACGTATTCGCTGCGCACCCGCGAGAGCACCTCGCTGTAGACCTGCAGCTGCCGATAGGCGCCATCGTTGTTACTGGAGGCGCGAACGCCATCCAACCCTCCCACCGCCATAAACAGCAGAACGACGGCGGATGAAATGACAATTCCTGCCTTAATCTTCTTGGACATCGCGCTCTTCTTGGGAAAAATGTTGTGTACTTGGTACCAACTCATTATATCCCTTGGATGCGCCTTGCCGACTACCCGATAGGGCACCCGGGGAAGCCGTCAGTAACCGCTCCGGCGAGCCCCGTGTTTCTCGAGGCTTCTCGCTAGATATTCAGAGGGAAGGACTTATCACAGCTTATGTTCACGTGTTTGGTGTATATTTTCCCTCTTGCAGAAAGGGCGAGGACATGCCAGTGCGATTGCTGCTGAGATTCACACTCGCGGCGCTGCTTGCTGCGGTCGCTTCCTTCGCGTGCGCGCAGTCCGGCGAATGGAAACCGTTGTTTGACGGTAAAGACTTGGTGGGGTGGAAGCACGTGGGTCCAGGCGAGATGACGGTCGAGAACGGTCTGATCCAGACCCACGGCGGCATGGGATTGCTCTATTGGACGGGCGGAACCCTGGGTGACTGTGTGGTCCGGGTGGTGTACCGCATGCGCGATCACAACGATAACTCCGGCGTTTTCATACGCATTCCCATCGAACCGCGTGAGCCCTGGATGCCCGTCCACTACGGATACGAGGTGCAGATCGACAACGAGCCGGAAAAATCGCAGGAAGACGACCTGCACGTCACGGGAACGCTTTATTCGCTGAGCAAACCTCTGGCCAAAACGGGCAAGCCCGGACCGGAGTGGAACACGATGGAGATCACGCTCGACGGACCCCACACGTCCGTGGTTCTCAACGGAGTCAAAGTCACCGATTTCACCGAGGGCGATCCGGTTCCACCCAGGAAGTTCGACTTCGAGCCGGAACGCGGGCCGCGGCCTCAGCAGGGCTACATCGGACTGCAGAATCACAGTGCGAATGACGTCGTTTTTTTCAAGGAAGTCGCAGTCAAAATGCTGAAAAAGTAGGCGAAAGCTAACCGACAGGGGGCTGCATGAAGAACACTGATTTTTCTCGGCGCAGGTTTCTGGGTATGGGCGCGGCCGCGGCCGGGGCGTCACTGGGGATGAGGAGCATCCTGCTCGATCCCAGCCCGGTATGGGCCCTGCCGCAGGCGGTAGCGCCCAGCGACCGGGTCCGGTTCGGCATGATCGGAGTGGGGATGCAAGGATCAGGCTTGCTGGGCAACGCCATTGAATTGCCGGGGGTGCAGTGCGTGGCCGCCTGCGATCTCTACGACGGCCGCCACACCTTGGCGAAAGAGATTGTTCATACCGACCTGCCGACCACGCGGAGGTATCACGAATTACTGGATAACAAGGAAATCGATTGTGTGGTGGCGGCGGTGCCCGACCACTGGCACAAGCAGATCGTGGTGGACGCGGTGAATGCCGGCAAGGACATCTACTGCGAGAAGCCGATGTCGCACACGGCAGAGGAAGGGGTGGAGATGGCCGGCGCCGCCAAGAAAACCGGGCGCATCGTGCAGGTCGGCTCGCAGCGCGTGAGTTCGGTGATCTGCGCCAAGGCCAAGGAACTGGTCGCGCAAGGCGTTCTGGGCGATTTGATGCTGGTGGAGGGCTCGCTCGGCCGCAACGATCCCACGGGAGCCTGGGAATATCCTCCTCCGGCCGACCTGTCACCGCAGACCCTTGACTGGGATACCTGGCAGGGGACCGTGCCCAAGCGCGATTTCAATCCCCTGATCTTTGCCCGCTGGCGGTGCTGGAAGGAATACGGAACTGGGGTGGCTGGCGATCTCTTGGTGCACCTGGTCAGCGGCATGCAATACGTTCTGGGAATCAACGAGGCGCCGAAGCGGGCGATGGCCATGGGCGGGATCCTTCGCTGGAAGGATGGGCGGAACATGCCCGACGTGCACTGTACGCTTTTCCAGTACGGGGAGATTCCCGTGTATCTCCGGCTCAGCCTGGGTACGGAGACGCCGGAAGTCTACCGTTTCCAGGGATCGAAGGGCATCCTCGAGCTGAGCGAATACAGCCTGACCTATACCCCGCAGGCGGGCGTCGATACCGGCCCCAGCTACTACGCCTCAGGTTTTCCCCGGGCCATGCGCGAAGAGTATTTCAAGCAGTGGCACAGGGAGCACGACCCGATGCCGGGCCAGGAGCCCTCCGCAGAGGGCTTCAGCTATCGCAGCATTTCCTGGGACGACGTCAAACCCCACCTGTGGAATTTCTTCCAGGCGGTGCGCACGCGCAAGCCGGTGGTGGAAGACGCGGTGTTCGGGCATCATGCGGCGCTGGCCTGCCACATGGCGAACCAGTCGTACTTCCGCAAAAGCGCGGTGACCTGGGACGAGGATTCGAAGACCATCAAGGGCTGAACCGGGGGAGGCAGGCGCCTGCTGCCGGGAAGGCTAGAGGCGACGCAAGGCTGCGGCCGCACGGGCCAGATCGTCCTGCTGGAACAGTCTGATGCCCGCGATTCCGGCTGCGCCCGCCTGCAGGCAGACGGCGGCATTTTCGAGGGTGACGCCTCCCAGGGCCAGCACCGGAATTTTCGCCCGGCAAGCCTGATGCAGAGCGTCCACCCCACCGGGATGGGCGTAAGGCAGTCCCATTTTCTCGAAGACCGGGCCAAAGACCACAAAGTCAGCTCCCTCCCCGGCGGCGCGGGCTACTTCCGCCGGCGAATGACAAGAGACCCCGATGACAGGCTGGTCGGACCGGTTGGCCACGGCCGGCGCCAGCTTCCATATCTTCCTGACTTGCGCCGGCGAAATATCGGTGGAGCGCAGATGCACTCCAGCGGCGCCGCAAGCAATCGCTACCTCCGTGCGGGAGTTGATGAGAAGAGCGGCTCTCAGTCTCTGGTGCTCGGTTCTCCCGGGAGAGAGGATTTCAGAGGTTAGGGTTTCGAGATCCCGCGAGCTCATATCCTTCTCCCGGAGCTGAATGTAATCCAGGCCGCAGCGGGCGGCGTGGAATATGGTCTGCAGCAGGCGATGGCGGCGTGAAGCCTCATCGCCGGGAAATTGAGAGCGGTCGGTGATGTAGCAGAGCAGCAAGTCTAAGGATTGGTCTTGGCGATTTCGGGCACGATTTCACCGGCGCGCTTGGGTTGCAAGGGACCGAGATGATATTTGACTAGCCCGTCGCGCAGGGCTTCGAAGCCCTCCTCCGGAGAATCGACCAGGTGAAAGAGGTCCGTGTCCTCAGGCGAAATAGTTCCCGCATCCACCATCGCTTCAAAATTGATCACCCGCTTCCAGTACTCGCGGCCGTAAATTACGACCAGAATCTTTTTGGCCAGCTTCTGGGTCTGGGCGAGAGTCAGAACTTCGAATAATTCGTCCAGCGTGCCGAATCCTCCGGGGAAGATCACTAAGGCCTTGGCCAGATATGCGAACCAGAACTTACGCATGAAGAAATAGTGAAACTCGAAGTTGAGCGCCGGAGTGATGTAGCGGTTGGGATTTTGCTCGAAGGGCAGGTTGATGTTCAGGCCAATGGTCTTCCCACCCGCCTCCTGCGCACCGAGGTTGGCGGCTTCCATGATGCCGGGGCCGCCGCCGGTGGTGACGACAAAGCGGCGCCGCCGGGCGGGAATCTGAATAGACCACTGGGTCAGCAAAAAAGCGAGGCGGCGTGCGTCCTCGTAATAACGCGCCATATCCACGGACGCGATCGCCTGCTGGCGCTCGGTGGAGTGCCTGGTCCCCAGCCCTTTTTCCATCTCCGTGAGCCGGCGCTGGGCGTCACTGCGGCTGTGAAAGCGCGCCGAGCCGAAAAATACCACCGTATCCTGGATCTGCTCGCGCCGGAAACGTGACAGCGGCTCCATATACTCGGCCAGGATGCGCAGGATGCGCCCGTCCGGACTATTGAGGAAGGGCTCGTTCTCATAGGCCAGGGGAGCAGGTTTGACTTTGCTATCGCTCATGATGATGGTCTTTCAGTGAAGGCTGGGTTCACGGTAGTGAACCGCTTCCCAGAAGCCGATCCAGATATCCAGAAGCCCCAGTCCACTGCACAAGCCGCGCACAAAGCCGTTGGAAACGAATGCCCGCAGACCAGGAGATCCCAGAAGGAAATGATTGTCTGTCCACTCCGGTCTCCAGGGCAGAATGACCAGAAGAACGCCCACGGTGGCACAGAAGAAAATGAACAGCAGGGTCAGGATGCGGTGCCTCCAAAGGTTGAGCTGCGTCCGCGACGGGGCGTCCTGGTTCTGAGACTGGCGGCCCAGAGCGGCTCCTTCCAGGGCGTCATTCGACTCCGTCTGGAGAGGGCCGACAGGAAGCTTGTCGATGGGAGACTTCGGACTCACGGTCACCACTTCTTCCCCTGGACCGTGCGCACAACCGGCGTACCCCTTTGCGCACGCCTCGTCAGGCTGAGAGCGAAACCCATGTCGCCATTCTACGACTTCAGGGCTTTGATGCGCTCGGCTACGTCCCGGTAATCGATGTTGCTGCCGTACACCTCCATGAAATGAGCGAGGGCCACGGGCTTGTTGCCGGCAGCTTCGTAGGAGGAGGCGAGCTCATAGTTCAGGGCAGTACGCGTGTCCTCATCGATGCCTTGCAACTTGAGCGCGCGCTCGTACCATCGGATGGCGGCCTCGGGCACGCCCTTGTCGAGGAAGCACTGCGCCAGCCAGGTGTAGGTCTGCATGAGCTGCGGGAACTGGTGCCCGCGGTCCACCGCCTGGCACACCTTCTGCAGCTCGCCAATGGCTTCGTCGAGCAAGCCCATTTCGCGGAAGGCGACGCCCAGGTTGTAGTGCGTTTCCGGATCTTCCTGGGCGGTGGCCACATCCTCTTCGAGCTCGTGCTTGAGCTCGCCAAACATGTCGGCCAGATCGACGCTGGCCCCTTCGGTCCTGGCAGCGGGGCCGGAGACGTCGGGAGCCAGGGTGCGCTTCCTGGTCGGCTGATACGTAAACGTGGGGGCAGCGGCTTCCGGAGCCGGCGCCGGAGCCGCGGCTGCCGATGCCTGGGCAAAAACCGGTGCGGGCCGTTCCCGGCTGGTGCGGGGCGGCGCTTGCGCCGCGATGGGCGCCGGTTCCGGCGCTGGCGCGGCTGCGGGCAGAAAGCTGTCGCCCAGAGATGCCTCGAGGTCAGAGACGAACTCGCCCAGCGATCCGACAGGGATTGCCTGGGGGCTGGCCGTGGCGTACTCAGCGGTTGGCGGTTCGGGAGCCGCCGCCTGTGGAGGCATCGGCACTCTGCCCGGCACGGGCTGCGGCGGAACATTCTGCCAGTCCAGGCTGGTCCTGGTGTGGTGAGAAGGAGCGGCCGTGGCATCCTCAGCCATCTCGCTTTCCACCGAGATTTCTTCGACCGCCTCGGACGTTTTCGCCGAGCCATGCGCGGCTTCAATCTCGTCCCAGATGGCGGCCAGCTTTGCGCCACCGGGTTTCAGCCTTTCCAGTTTGGCAAAGACGACGCGAGCCTGGTCCGCCATCGCGTGAGCCAGATAGAAGCGGATTTCTTCAATCGTCTCGGCGATGCTTTGCGCCCGAACTGAGGCCAGTTCCGCGTCCTCGATCTGGGGCGCGCTCTGCGCCGCCGGCTGGTCGGAAACCTCGACCTCCCATTCGGCGGAGATATCCATTTCAGCGTCGGAGGGTGGGGATACCGGCTTGAGATCGTATTCGGGCACTCGGGCCTGAGGCGCGGGCACCTGGTGGAAGAACAATCCGGAAGCCGCGGGCGCGGGGGTCTCGACCTCAGCTGCCTCCTCCGGAGCCTCCTGCGCAGCCGAGGAGTCTGCCACCCGAGCGATCGGGGAATCTGCTGCGGCGCCGACCGTCTGATCAACGCCGGCGGCCTCCTCGCTGCGAGATGAAGTCCGATCGTCGTACTTGGCGGCCAGTTCGCCGTAGCGTGTAGCCTCGTCGGGATGCCCGGCATCATGGTAAAGCTGCTGCAGAGCGCGGCAGCAAACCGCCGCCTCGGCAAATCGTCCGGCGCGGGTGTGCAACGCAGCCAGGCGCTGGTTCAAGCGCAGGTCATGGGGGGCCTTGGGCAACGCTGACATCAGCGGTCCCAGGGCCTTAGCGGGCATGTTGTAGGAAACGAACAGCTCGGCGTCGGTGAGGGCGGCGCGCACGGCCAGAGCCACGTCATCGGGATAGCGTTGATCGATAAACGGCGCGGTGGCCTCAAGCTCTTCCACGAGCACCGCTCCCTCTTCAGGGGTAATGAGCTGGTTGCCGGGAGTTCCCCCGCCCAGCCTGGCCACCACCTGTTCATAGTTGCGGGTATGCAGCTGATTCTGCGGTTCAAGCTGGGTCAGCTTCAGGTAGTAGTCGCGGGCCTTTTCCAGGTTTCCGGATTGCACGCTGGCATGCGCCAGCAACTCACAAAGCTCGGTGATGTGAGTGGTGTCCCCGGCCTTCTGAGAGAGATCGAGGAGGATTTCCAGAGCCTGCGCGTTCTCGCGCAGGGGCCCGATCAGAGAGTGCAGGTTGTCCTGCATCTTGGCCGGGTCCGCCGCCACCAGGCGATCGGAGAACTGCTGAAAGACCTGCAGGACTTCGCTGTAATGACCTGCCGTCAACAAGCTGTCGGCATAGGCGCTGACCGCGTTGACGTCATTGTGCACGTTGCACAACTTCGCCGCCACATTACCCGCCTCTCGCAGGCGCCCGGTCTGCAGATAGGCTTGCAACAGAGCGCGCAGGCCCTCGGGGTGAGAATCGAGGTCGGCTACCTTTTCCAGGTTCTTGACGGCTGTGGGCAAATCGCCGGCGTCGAAGGCGTTGCGGCCGCGCAGCAGCAGCGCATGGCTGTTGCCCGGGTCGAGGGTCAACATCCGGTTCAGGATGTCTTCCGCCGGACCCAGCTGCCCCCGCGCCCGCAAACTGTCGGCGGCAGCGGCAAACAGCTGCCAGGCTTCATTCTTTTTGTTGAGCCGGAGGTAGACCTCGGCCAGGCGCGTGCGCATGGCGACGTTCTCCGGGTCCATTTCCAGGGTTTTCTGGAAGATGCGCACTGCCTGCTCCAGCTCGCCGGAGCGTAGAAATTCCTCCGCCACCTGCAAGTACTGGGCCCGGGCATCGTTGAAAAGACCCTGCTGCGTGTACAGCTCCGCCAGGCGAAGCACGCTCTCCAGCGTAGGCTTCAGCTTGGTGAGCTTCTTGTACATGGCGATGGCCTTGACGGTGAATCCCTGGGTCGCATAGGCATCGCCCACGCTCTTGAAAGACTCCACGGCTTTCTCGTTCTGGCCCAGACGCGCATAGAGATCGCCAATGGTGTTGGAAACGGTCAGCTCTTTGGGATCAGCTTTGAGGATTTTTTCGTACTCGGCGATGGCATTTTGCAGCTTGCCCTGCTGGACGAACTTCTCCGCCGCACTGAGCGCCTTCTGTTTGTTGAAGCCAAAACCGAACGCCATAGGATCGCTGACTCCAGCTCCGGTATCGTCCCGCTGGAAAACCTCTTCCCTGGGAGGGGCTACCGGCGGGTTGACTATCCCGACTGGCCATGTCTGCCGTCGTGAGCAGGGATGGTCTTTCGGACAAGGGTCATTGTAAGGCGCGGTACCGAAAATCGTATGGTTACCAAGGGTTACCGAAAGGGAGTGTACGAACGAGTTACCACTGGAATCTCGCGTCTGAAAGCTTCCCCGGCGCTTTCGGACGCTTCGAAGTCTGACCTGAGGGCGACAGCGGTGGTCCTCTAAGCTGTCACTATTGCCGACCGCCAAACTGCCCTAAAATTACGCCCAACGGACAATCGCGGCGATTAAGATTGCTATTCTGGGGAAGGATTCGTGTCGCGACATTCGTTCTAGCCACTCGGAACGCAGAAGGTCAGTCGGGGTCCCGGCCAATTCGAGGGTCTTGCGTCCAGGAAAGAACAATTATGGGCAGATGGCTGACATGGGTATCGCACCAGCGCCTGACTGGCTGGGCATGCTCCCAATGCAGTTGGAGCTTTCCCGTTCCCCCCCTGCTGAGCGACCGGGAAGCCAAGAGCGCCTACGATCGTCTGGCTTCCACCAAGTTTCACGATCATGACTGCTCCGAGTACGGTCCGCCGCAGGTGCTGCCCGATACCGAAGGCTTCGCCGCGCGGGCCAGAAGGCTGGTCACGCGGGGTTTCAAGCCCAAAGATGCCGCCCACATCACCTTGCAGGAGGTCTTGTTTGAGAAGCGCAACGATCCTGTCGCCGTGCGCAAGGCTGAGGAAGAGGCGGAAGACTTTCTCCGACGCGTGAAAGAAGGATTGATCTGACGCGCTGAAAATGGATGCAGTTGTCTACATTCCTGCCTGGGAAGAGTAATCAGTTTTCAGTATTGGCAGCCGGTTCTCCAGCATTCTAGTCTTGGTTGATTTCGGCCGGCCCCTCGGCCATCATTTCCCCGAGGCGAACCTGATGACCTGGATTCGAACCATTCCCCTCTCCCAAGGCGACGAAAAGTTGCGACAGGCGATGGAGGGACAGAAGGCGCTCTATCCCAAAGAGTACGTGACCCCGGTGCATCCCGCGGAAGGCGGAGGATCGATGATCACGGAGTCGCACAGCCTGATTCCCGAGGCGCTCTATCACGCTTTCGCCACTTTCGGCGTTCTGATGTCGCCCGACTTGCCTTTGTCCCGGCGGGAACACGAGATGATCACGACCGTCGTCTCGGCCACCAACCGCTGCGTCTATTGAATCGAATCCCACGCAGAGTTTCTGCGTCGAGTGACCCTGGATGATGCTCTGGTCAAGGCCCTGGAGAAGGACTACACCACGGCTCCCATCGTGCCCCGCGAGCGCGTCATGCTCGATTATGTGGTCAAACTCACCCGCGACGCCACCCAGGTCCAGAAGGGCGATCACGAACGATTGCGCGCCGCTGGCTTCGAAGACAAAGCCATCCTGCAGATCACGCTGATTGCGGCATGGTTCAACTACATCAACCG
Organism: uncultured Acidobacteriaceae bacterium; assembly: GCA_964408515.1. Taxonomy (GTDB): domain Bacteria; phylum Acidobacteriota; class Terriglobia; order Terriglobales; family Acidobacteriaceae; genus CAYOZX01. Next base: position 18,199 of record CAYOZX010000008.1, read on the forward strand.
GGTGGCGGACGCGCTGGGCGTGGGGCGGGAGTAGCAGCCGAGCCGGACCGCTGCTACTCCGCCTTCGGCTAGGTCTGCTTGCCCACCATGGGCGCTCGCGCCTGGCTTGGTCCGCGAATGAGGAGGCCGGGGCGATTCTCGCGCTCTGCAATCCACTCCCACACGCGTCTTCCTCCGGCATCGAGTGAACATCGCGCTTCGGCGTAGTCCGCCAGCCGGTTCAACACGGTGGTGACGGAGGCGATGGGATCCTTGTGCCGCTCCAGTAGCTCCGGAAATCGCTGCTGCAGCGCCTGACAGACCAAACGCGCGCCCAAGGGCCGGCTGGCTTCCATCAGCACCACGCGACAAGCGCGGGTGAATCCTGGTTGCCGGCTGGCCGATTTGCGATCGAGAAAGGTCAGCAGTTCATCGCCGAGCACGGAGTCGCCGAAAATATTCGCCAGTCCGGCCAGGGTCTGCTTGATAGTGCCGATGCGCTTCATCAATTCGGCCCGGCGCTGCAAGAGTTCGTGAAGTTCCTTTTCCGCCGAGCGGATGACCTCCTGCACGTGAAGGTCGGCCGCCGGGGTGTGTCCATTGCTTGCATTCGGCGTTGCGTTCATAACACCTCCGATGAATCGTGCCGGCGGAGCCGGTTAGCGCGAGGCTTCCGCGGCGATGATCCGCACGTGGCGGGAATCGCGCCGGGCAACCCTCGCCCGTGCTTTGGGCAGCATAAGCTGTTGCCCGATGGAGTCGTTCTGCTGCCAGACCTCCGCCAGGGTGTACTGCCCGCCTTCGGCGTAGAAGTACAGCTTCGGGTCAGAGGCAGCGTCCGATCTTTCCACTGAGTTGGTGAGCACCGCGGCCAGGTGGTGCCCCTCAAGGTCGCGAAGCTGCAGAAGATAAGGCGTGGTCTCCACCAGGCGATAGCGTCCGGCGGGGAACGTCTTGTTGGCTACCCTGAACTCGAACGGGATGTTGGCTTTGATGACGCGCTCTACGGATTGCGCCTGGGTCAAAGATCCCAGTGCTACGACGCCAAGAATTACGCGAGCGAACGATCCAACTACCAGGCTCCTCATAACATCCTCCCCATGTTTGTCTGGCCCTGTTCCTTCACGGTGCCGGAAAGCATCAGAAGCGGAGATTGTGTCGGACTCCTGCTTTTCGCCATCCGCTTCTTGCCGCCAAACTGTTTTTCCCCGGCACGCGAGTTTGGACGCATTCCGGAAACATGAGATTTATTGTTTGTTTTCATTGAATCAATGAATTAGACTCATAACACGATGAGCCCGAAGCTGGAAGTCCGGCACCTCAAGCTGCTGGTCACCGTGGCCGAGGAAGGCAGCGTCACCGAGGCCGGCAGGCGCCTGCACCTGACCCAATCGGCGCTGAGTCATCAGTTGCGGGACGCGGAAGAAAAGCTGGGTACAGCATTATTTCTACGACTGGGAAGGAAGATGGTGCTGACCCCGGCGGGGGAGCGCCTGATCGGCTGCGCGCGCCGCGTGCTGGAGGAACTCAGCCACGCCGAGACCCAGATTGAAGGCCTGAACGGCGGCGCCCGGGGCGTGATCCGTCTGAGCACGGAGTGCTACACCTGCTACCACTGGCTTCCTCCCCTGCTGCAGAAATTTCACGGCAAGTTTCCTAAGGTGGAAGTGAACATTGACGCGGCCGCCACCGCCTATCCCGCGAGCGCATTGCTGGAAGGCAAGCTGGATGTGGCGGTTATGACTGCGCCGCCGCGCAATCAGCGTCTGCGCGTAACCCCCATGTTCGAAGATGAACTGGTGCTGGTGATGTCGCCCAAGCACCGTCTGGCGGCCTGCGATCAAGTCCGGCCCAGGGACGTGGCTGCAGAAACCGTGCTCATCTACCCCCCGCGCGAGGAAAGCACACTGATCAACAAAGTTCTGAAACCAGCGGGCGTGGAACCCCAGCGCGTGATCGAAGTGCCGCTCACGGAAGCGATTGTGGAAATGGCGGGAGCGGGCACAGGCATTGGATTTCTTGCCCGCTGGGCGGTGGCTCCTGCGGTGGAAGCCGGCAAGGTCGCCATCCGGCCGTTGAGCGGCCGCGGCTTTCGCCGGCAATGGCACGCGGTCACCCTGCGCAACCAGCCGCCGGCGCCTTTCCTGGACGAATTCCTCCATCTCCTGTCGAACTTCTGTCCCAAGAACGCTCGCCGCATGTCGGCGTAACGTGGCGGAAGCGAATACCATCGTAGGGATGGGGCAGGGTGCGGTTGTCAGCTACCTCGAGAGGTTCCTGCAGCGTGGCGAAGAGTGCGCTTACCGGCAGCGCCGCGGATACCGTTCCCTTTCCTGGAGCTATCGCCGTGTCGTCGAAACCGCCTTCCAGTTCGCGCGTGAACTCGAAAGCCGAGGCATTGTCAAAGGTGACCGCGTCCTTCTGTGGGGACCTAACTCCGCCGAATGGGTCGCCGTATTCTGGGGATGCGCCCTGCGCGGAGCGGTCGTCGTGCCCGTCGACGAGGCCAGCAGCGCTGATTTTGCGGAGCGTCTGTGCCGTCAGGTGGATGCCAAGCTGCTCGTCTGCTCGCACCAGCACGCGCTTTCAGGATGGCCGTCCATCGTTCTAGAAGACCTGCCGCGCGAGTTAGTCGGCCACAGTTGTGCCTTCTACGATTCCTCTGGCATCGCCGCCACGGACACACTGGAAGTGGTTTTTACCTCCGGAACCACAGCGGAGCCCAAAGGTGTGGTCATCACTCACGGCAACGTGGTTGGCAACATTGCGCCGCTCGAAGCGGAAATCCGCCGCTATCTGAAATACGAGCCGCTGGCGCATCCCGTTCGCTTCCTGAACTTGCTACCCCTGAGCCACGTCTTTGGGCAGTTCCTGGGAATCTTCCTCCCGCAATTAGTAGGAGGAACCGTAATCTTTCAGGAAGAGCTGAACCCCGCCGAAGTCATGCGCACCATCCGCCGGGAGCGGGTATCGGTGCTGGCCGCAGTGCCGCGCATGCTGCAATCCCTCAAAGACAAAGTTGAGCGTGACTTGGGGGAGAAGGGTAGCCTGGCGGACTTCCAAAGGCGTTTTCGGGCCTCCGAAGGCAAGCACTTTCTGCGGCGGTGGTGGAGTTTCCGGCGCATCCATCGCCAGTTTGGCTGGAAGTTCTGGGCGTTCATCTGCGGCGGGGCGGCGCTCGACCGCGCAACCGAGGAATTCTGGGGAAGGCTGGGATTTGCGGTAGTCCAGGGTTATGGACTCACGGAAACCACGTCTTTGGTCAGCGTGAACCATCCATTTCGCCCGGGCAGGGGTTCTATCGGCAAAGTTCTCGCGGGCCGCGAGGTGAAGCTGGCGCCGGATGGCGAGATCCTGATCCGGGGCACAGGCGTGGCGTCGGGATACTGGAGCGGACGCGAGCTGCAAAGGCTGGTGGCCGAGGGTGAATGGTATGGCACGGGCGATATTGGCGCGCTCGATGCGCAGGGCAATCTGTACTTCAAGGGCCGGAAGAAAGACGTGATCGTGACTGCGGCAGGCATGAATGTGTATCCCCAAGACCTGGAAACCGCGCTACGCCGCCAGCCGGAGGTCAAGGATTGCGTTGTGGTCCCGCTTCCGCGCGGAGGCAACGCGGAATCCTGCGCCGTGCTGATCTTGCGCCACCCCGAGGCCGATCCCGGCGAGGTGATTCAGCGCGCCAATGAAACCCTGGCCGAGTATCAGCGCATGCGGAACTGGTTGGTGTGGCCAGAGCAGGATTTTCCGCGAACTCCCACCCAGAAGCCGCGCACGCGGGAGATCCAGGAGATGGCGCAAGCCCGGGTGGGCGGGAAGCCTGCGGAACACGCCGCCGTGAGCACGCTCGCAACCCTGATCGCGCGCGTCAAGGGGATCAGCGCCGGGGAGTTGCGTCACGAAGCTAATCTGGAGACTGACCTGGATCTGAGTTCTCTCGACCGGGTAGAGTTGCTGGGTGCGCTGGAAGAGCGCTATCAGCTCGAGCTGGGCGAGACCAGCTTCGCGGCGGTCAAAACCGTAGGCGATGTGGAGAACCTGCTGCGCGGCCAGCTTCTGCCGCGTACTCGCTATCATTATCCTGCCTGGGTCCAGCATTGGCCGGTGACCTGGATCCGTTTCGCTGTGTATTATTCGCTCGCCCGTCCGGCCATCATCCTGCTGGGATGGCCGCGCGTCGAAGGCCAGGACAACTTGCGCGACGTCGATGGGCCGGTCCTGGTCGTCTGCAACCACATCGCCGGCGCGGATGTCGGCTATGTAGCCACGGCGCTTCCCGCCCGCCTGCGCCACCGGCTGGCTACGGCTGCCGGAGGAGAAACTCTCGAATCGCTGCGTACTCCGCCTGCGGGCAGGAGCGTCGTGGGCAAGATCTACGATCGCGTCGAGTGGACACTGGGCGTGTCGCTGCTCAATTTGTTTCCCCTGCCCAAGGCGGCCGGTTTCCGCGAGAGTTTTGCCTATGCCGGCGAATCCGTAGATCGAGGCTATAGCGTCCTCGTCTTTCCCGAAGGGCGCCACACTACGGATGGCAACCTCGGCGTTTTTCGAGCCGGGATCGGGCTGCTGGCCAACAGCCTGGGAATTCCGGTAGTACCCATGCGGATCGACGGCCTGTTCGAAGTGAAACAGTCCGGACGCAGATTCGCCCTCCCATGGAAGATACGGGTCAAGATTGGAGCGCCAGTACAATTTCCCCGGGACAGCGATCCCGCCTGGATTGCCCGGCAACTGCGCGAGCAAGTGGAAGCTCTCTGAGAAGCCCGGCACGGCAGACCCCGGCCGGCAGATGTCACCGGACCGGCCCAAAAGTCTACCCGCAACGCGGTGTTGATTGATTTTGTTACCGTGAAGACAAACCCCAGAACCGTGTTTGCATCGTAAGCCCGCCGTGTAGAATTTTGAGAGGCACATATCATCCAGCGGAGGTTGCAAGCATGCATTTCGACTCCCGGCTGTCCTCGCGGGTGGCGCTCGCCTTCCTTCTGGCCGGCATTTTCAGCGTCTCCCAGAATCTCTTGGCGGAGACAGCCAGCCACATTGTGAATCCGGCGGAACTTCAACGGGCCGTAATCCGGGCCGCGAACGCTCGCCAGGAAAATCTCAACACGGTTCAGCAGTTCGTTTCCTCGGAAAGGGCGCAGCAGGCCCTGAAGTCGGCGCACATGAATCCCGAACAGGTGAAGCAGGCGGTGGCCACGCTGGATGACGCCGAATTAGCGCAGCTGGCGTCGCGGGCGCAGAAGGCGCAGGCCGACTTCGCCGCCGGCACGCTCAGCGACCGGGATCTGATCATCATTCTGGTAGCGATTGCGGCGCTCATTCTGATCATTGTCGCAGTGCGCTGACCTGACCATGTTCCGCCGTTCGCTGCGAATCCCGGCGCTTTGGCTGGGCTTGTCCGGCATTGTCCTCGCCGCCGAGCCCGCGGGCGTCTGGCTGGATGTGCCCTTCGTCGAGCAGGAGAAAGACGGCTGTGGCGCCGCCAGTATAGCCATGGTGATGCAGTACTGGCAGCGCCAGCGGAGCCAGCCGGCGGGCTCGGATTCCGACCCCGCCCTGATTCAGCGCTCCCTCTACAACCCCGAGGCCCACGGCATTTACGCCTCTGATATGCAGCACTACTTTGCCCAGAAGGGATTCCGCACGTTTACAATTCGCGCAGGGTGGGACGATCTGGAGCAGCATCTGGACAAGGGGCGGCCACTGATTGTGGCTCTGAAGCCCGCTGGCGCCGCCCGTCTGCACTTCGTGGTCGTCGCCGGCATGGATGCCCGGCAGAATGTGATCCTGGTCAACGATCCCGCGCAGCGCAAGTTGCTCAAGCAGGCGCGGCGCGATTTCGAGCAGGAATGGGCGGGCGCGAAAAACTGGACGCTCCTGGCCTTGCCTCCAACTGGCGCGCGCTGATCCTGCGTCTGGTTTTCGTTCTCAACTCCTTCTTGCTTGCCGGCGCTGCTGCGGGCCAGTGCGATACCTCACCCAGCCAGCAAATCGACAGGATCAGGCAACAGTTTGACCAGCAGCGCTGGCAGGAAGTCGTGGATCTCACGCCCTCTGCCGGGCCACGTTCTGCCGATCTCGACTTCTACTACGGTTCCGCCCTTGCGCATCTCGGGCGATGGCAGGAAGCGCACACCGTGCTTGTGGCCGGGGCCCAGTGCCTGCCCGGCGACAAGCGTTTCCCCATCGAACTGGCGGGAATCGCTTTCCAGCAGAAGCGATATCCTCTCGCGAAGCGATATCTACGGCGGGCGCTTCACCTCGATCCCGCTGACTCCTATGGCAATGATTTCCTTGCGACCGTCTACTTCCTGCAGGGCAATCTCGAAGCCGCGCTGAAATATTGGAACCGGGTGAACAAGCCGCAGATCGTCGAATTGCGGGCTGATCCCACTCCGAAGCTGAACCCGGCCTTGCTCGACCGCGCATTTATCTTTGCTCCCGCCAGCCAACTGCGCCTGCCCGAGCTGCTCACAAGCGAGGAACGCGTCCGCGGCCTCGGCATTTTCCCCAGCTACCGCTTCGATCTGCAGGCGCGCGCCGACGAAAGGCTTGACCTGAGCTTCCGTAGTCGCGAACGCAATGGCTGGGGTCAAACCCCCTGGGAAAAGTTGTTTCTCCTGTTTCACGGACTGCCCTTCCAGAGCATCAACCCCGAGGTCTATAACCTGCGGCGCCAGGCCATGAACCTGATCGCCCTGTATCGCTGGGACGCGGAGAAGCGGCGTTTGCGGGCGGAACTCTCGGCTCCCTTCCGAGCTAACCCCCGGTTCCGTTACGGGCTGTTCGTGGACCTTCGCAGCGAAAACTGGGATATCAGGAATTCGTTTCAAGGCCCAGCCCCGGTGCTGGCCAGCCTGAACCTGCGGCGTGAGGCTGTGGGCGCAAACTTCTCTTCCTTTGAAAGCGGACGCTGGCAGTGGTCCGCTGGAGGAGAAGTTTCGCATCGCGACTTTCGCAGCGTGAGTCCGGGCACAGTGCTGACTCCCAGCCTGCTGACCAAAGGCTATCAGCTCAAACAATGGGCTCGGCTGGATGCCACTCTCTGGCGCTTCCCGGAGCGAAGGCTGACCCTGGAAGGCGGCCTTTCCTCGGAGGCCGGACGCATCTGGTCCACTCCCTCTCATTCCTTTGAGAAGTTGCAGGGCACGGCACGTCTGCGCTGGTTCCCGCAGGCCGAAGGAGATGATTACGAGATGCAGCACTCCGTCCGTGCAGGCAAAACCTTTGGCCAGGTTCCATTTGACGAATTGTTCACGTTGGGGCTGGAGCGCGACAACGACCTCTGGATGCGTGGCCACATCGGCACCCGCAGCGGCCGGAAAGGCAGCGCACCACTGGGTGGTAACTATTTCCTCTCCAATTTGGAGGCAGACAAGAAGGTCTACGGGAACGGAATCTTTACCCTGAAGCTTGGTCCGTTCCTGGACACCGGCAAAATCACAGATGCTTCCGGCGGGTTGGGTTCGCGGAAATGGCTGTGGGACATCGGCGTCCAGGCTAAAGTTCGGGTGTCCGGCGTGGGCGTGGTCCTTTCGTACGGTAAGGACCTGAGATCGGGAAACAACGCGGTGTATGTTTCCATGCCCCGCTGACGCAGTTCGCAGTCAACCGTTGCAGCCGAGCTATAATGTGCCCATGAAAACTGCTCGCTGGCTGTTTTCCATGTCTCCTTGGATTCTTGTTTTTCTGCTGTTCGCGCTCTCCCTGGCCGCGGCCAAGACGGAGAAGGTCATGGTTGAATTGAAGGATGCCCAGGGCAAGAGCGTAGGTTCGGCGCTCTTGTCGGCAAAGAGCGGTCAGCTCGGTGTCGTCGTCAATCTCAAGGCGCACGATCTGATGCCCGGCCAGCATGCGCTGCACTTTCATCAGAAGCCGCAGTGCGATCCGCCGGATTTCAAGTCCGCTGGTCCGCACTTCAATCCCGAAGGGAAAAAGCATGGCCTGGAGAGTCCGGAAGGGCATCACGCTGGCGACATGGCCAATTTCACCGTCAATGCCCGGGGCCAGGCGAAGGTAAAGGTGGTCAACAAGGACGTGTCTCTCGGCGATGACAGCCACTCTTTGTTTGGCAATGGAGGCACGGCTCTGGTCATCCATGCCAAGGCGGACGACATGAAGACTGATCCTGCCGGCAATGCCGGCGACCGCGTCGCCTGCGGAGTGATCAACAAATAGCCGCCGCGGGCTGCAAATCGCACAGTTTGAACAGGTTATTCACACCTTGGGCTACAGTGATTACTGTATTTTGCGGTGTATTTTCGGGTAAGAACGGGTTGTGGCAGGGTCAATCGTAAGTTCCTTCCAGCATCCACTGCCCGCCGAGCAAGTCCCGGACCAAGCGGTAAAGTGCGATACCGGACGACGTCTGCACGGCGATATCCCATTCGTCACGCGCCCATGCCTGGGGCTCCCACCAGTCTCCGGAGGAACGCCAGGGACCGGCCGCCCAGAGGATATCTCCGCACATCTCCGGACATTTGGGACAAGCGACGCGCATGGGCCTCCCCTCGCGCAAAATGACCGTCGTGCGCACCGGGGGACGCAGGATGCGTAGCGCTGCCACGGCAGCGCCTTCCGCGCTGCTTCGGCAGTCTTCCTGCAATGCTCCGGCCTCCGGCCGCAAGTCGTTCCGAAGCGTCTGCTTCAGCCGGCGTGGAGTCTGGCGGGCAATGTGCTGCTCTGGCGGCGAAAAGCGTTGCAGGTGAAAGCCTTCCGGACGATAGGTATCCAGCATTTTCACCGAGCCTATTTTGTCCCGCCCGACAATGCCTGCGATGCGCGCCAAAGTAATTTCCAGCTTCTCGGGTTCGGGAGAAGGCGGCAGGAAGAGACCGTTCTGAGCCAATCGGGGCCGCACCGGTTCGGCTGCCAGATGAATCTTGACAATAGGAGCGCCGGGCGGATTGGCGTTCAGATCCAGTTGCATCAGCTTGAGGAAAACTTTGGCATCGAGCAGGGGAACGGGCAGGCGAAGGGTGCGCCGGAAAAAAATGCGGTCATCGTATGCGGCATTGCCCCAGGACGGAATGGCTCTGTTCTCCAGCTCCAGTTGCAATCGCAACTCCTGCGTAGCCAGGGCGCGCGCGCCCAGCCGGGCGCAAAGTTGCTCCAGTAACCGGTTCAGAAGAAATACCAGGGGTTCGAGCAGCACCAGGGGATAGTCCAATTCCACGGATTCTTCAAAAATCAGCGGGGCGTCCACCGGAACCAGTGAGCGCGAAGACTGGCCCCGCGCCAACTGTTGCAGGCGGAGTCCTTCCTGGCCCAGGCGCTCGCTTAAAGCGACGTCGGGCAGGGCCTCCAGCGCGCGCAAATTTCGAATGCCCCAGGACTCCAGCGTCTTCAGGATGGGCGAAGATTCATGTCCAGTTTTCGCAGCCGCGTCGTGTTCCAGAGTGAACAGCGCTTCTGGAGGGAGACTCCCTAACAGCTCCGCTTCTTTTCCGTCGGGGATCACCGTCACCCCGGAAAAGCCGTGAGCCGCCAGGGCGGCGGCATCCGGGTTAGAGGCCACAGCCACGTTGGCTTCCAGGCCGAAATCGCCGGCGCGGCGCGCCAGATCACGGGCGATCTTCGGCGGCGGTCCGAAAAGCGTTTCCAACCCGGCCAGATCCAGAAGAACGGTATCGTCGGCTGTCTCCTCCACCCGGGGCGAAAAAGACTGAGCGCAATCCAGCAACGCTGCATGGGCCGCGGCTTCCTGCATGGGAGAGCGGGCTCGCAGCACCAGGTCGGGGCAAGCCTCCACCTGAAGCTTGGTCATTCCTTCGGAGGCTCCCGCGCGGCGGGCTTTTTCATTGACGGCAAGAATCTTCTGTAACGGCGTTTTACCTTCGAGCACGGCGACGGCCTGCAGACGCAATTCCGGTTCAGCGCGCAGCAACGCCTCCACCGGAAAATCAGGAACGAAGATGCAGGCAAACGGCATGGATGAAAAAGCTGTCAGCTATCAGCCTTCAGCTCTCGGCTGTCCTTAATTCAATCTCTTTGCGTCCTCTGCGCGCTCCTCCGCGGTCTTTGCGGTCCAAGGTTTTGGCTTTTGATAAGGAATCAATTGCAGGCTACGCTAAGCATTTGCCGAGCTCACAAAACAATATGTCCTCGAAACTACGAAATTCGTGCCACCCTGGCCGCAAACGCAGTAACCGATTGAGCCCGTTTACGGGGTATACGCAATCGCAGGATTTCCCCCGCAACATGCAGGCCTTCCAACAGTTGCGTATGCGCTGGCCGGTTTTCGCCCGGTTCTGATTGCTGAGAGCGGACCGCAGAAAGCTTTATCAGCAGCGCGGCGCAACTCTGGGCGCAGGGCTCCCGGGTTATGACCAGCAGCACCGTAGGCGTCGGCTCCACCGCTCGCTGAAAACGGAACCAGGAAGCCAGCGGAATGCGCCGCGCCGCCGAGTGCGGCACATCCCCGAGGTCGATCGCTACCATCCCGAAGCCTCCGCTTTGCAAAAGCAGGTCTGTAGCCCGCACGGCCTGCTCCAGGCAGCGGAGACCGGAGTGCGAACTACGGGAAGCGGGCCTCGGGCGCGGAGTTTCCGGCTCTCGCCGTCCCGGGCTGGAAGCTCGTTCCCCGCAGCGAATCCACAGCAGTCTTTCCGGGCAGATTCCGGCCGCGGCCGCCGATGCTGCATCAAGCGCGTCGGTCGTATCCACCAGGGCGCAGGCCTCGCCACGCCGGGTAGCGGCGGACAGCGCCGCCAGCAGCGCACTGGTGCGCCCGGAAGACGCCCCTCCGCATATTTCGCTCAGGCATCCGCGGGGCAGGCCGCCGGTTAGGTCATCAATCTCCCGGATACCGCTGGAAATCATCTCAGGCGAGGGGCGCACCGTGAGCCGCGATGCCGGCGTGACTCCTGCCAGTCTGGGTGCTGCCTCCAGACGCTGCCACACCAGCGCCGGATCTCTTGTCCTGGCAGCAAAAACTACCGCTCCGCCCGCAGGGACGGAAAAAAGCGGAGAAGCCATAGAAAACCTCTGGAACTTTCAAAAAACGCGAATTTTAAGCAATCTCAGGGCGCAGACGCTCAAGGCGACGCCGGGAATATTCGCTTTTTGTTCGCCTAAAAATTGTGCTTGATCGGACAGAGATTGTCAAGAAATTCCCGTCCGCGTGGTTCTTGCGGTGGAGCGCGGCTAGTTGACCGTCAGGCTCATCGATCCCGATGCTGACACCGTAATGGTGTAAGTGCCAGCCGGCGTGCCGGCCACTCCGCTGTTGCCGCCGGTACCACCCCCGCCAAAGGACGCGCCGCCACCTCCGCAGCCCATCAGCAGGATCAGGCTGGCCAACATCAGGCATGCCAAGGGGAGAGACAAACACCTTGCCTTACGGGAAGCAAACCCCGTCCCGATCATCAGCAACCCGGCCAGCGGCAACCACATGGCGTACCAGGCGTTTCGCGATGGCCGCGTCAGCCATCCCTGAGTGGCTGCCGTTGTGTGGACGGTCAGCGTCGCGGTTCCCGAGCCCGCCAGTGAGCTTGGGGTAAAAGAACACGTCGGCGGCAAGTTCACCGCCGGGGTGACGCTTCCGCAGGACAGATTCAAGTTGCCCTGGAATCCGTTGACCGGGGTAACGGTGATGGTGGCCGTGGCGGATCCTCCCGCCGTCACCGTCGTCGGGGAAAGCCCTGAAGCAGTAAGGGTAAAGTCCGCCGGGGCAAGGTATGTGTAAGCGCTGGATAGCGTGCCGCTTTGCCCGTCTGTGTTGGTCACGACAACATTGACCGCGCCGGCTGCGTGCGCGGGAGCCGTGGCGGTGATCGAGGTGCCGCTGGCAACCGTGACGCCGGTGGCGGCGGTTCCGCCGAAACTCACCGTTGCCCCG